>JAWXAU010000054.1 GCA_034439655.1 Bacteroidota bacterium
TACATCCCGAAAGCCCCGCTTAATCCCGATAATTATCGGGATGCGGGGGGATTAGTCCCTTTCTTTTGGACTATTATATATTGAGTTTCGGTATAAATTCATTAAGGTTATTATACCATTTCATCAAACAAAAAAGCCCACGATTAAATCATGGGCTTTTTAAATATTGGTATTAACGGATTATGGTTTTGGTTGCTGAGGTTGTACAACTGGTGAAGTAGGTTGTTGCGGAGCTGTTTCTACAAAACCTTTCAAGGTAAGAGCTACAGAAGATGTTTTGCCGTTTGAAGTGACAGTAACAACTTTGTTGAACACACCAGGACGGCCTTGCGAGTTAAAAGTAGCGGTGATAACGGCTGTTTTGCCAGGAGCAATAGCTTCTTTAGGCCAAGTAGGTGTGGTGCAACCGCAAGAGGCTTGTACATTTGAAAGTATCAAAGGCTCTTTGCCGGTGTTTTTAAATTTGAACTCGTAGGTAGCAAGCGTGCCTTCTTTAATGTTACCAAAATCGTGAAGCGTTTCTTCAAATTGGATGTCGGCTTGATTAGGATTAGCTGCCACTGGTGCTGGAGTTTGTTGTGCGTTAACGCCCATTATCATGGCGAAAGCAAATGTAGCGGATAGAATAACTTTTTTCATTTTATATTTATTTTAATTTTAAGTGCGACAAATTTAATCCAATTATTGTACCAAAAAAATAGTTTGCAAAAAAATCTTGACTTAGCGTTTGAACTATTTTTCAGGATTAATTTACTATTGGTTTACGTTACCTGTTATATAAATTAGTTTCGTAGGTTGCGATTTTGAATTGGAAATAATTGTAACCGCTTTCGAAATACCACCTATCCTTCCTTGTGTATGATACACTACTTTAATGCCGGCTGTTGCTCCTGGTGCAATGGGGTCTTTCGGTGCTTCGGGGGCGGTACACCCGCATGGAGCAGTAACACCGGAGATAATCAAGGGTGAGTTACCTATATTTTTAAATTTGAATTCGTACATCACATCTGGTCCATTGGGTACATTGCCAAAGTCGTGGGTTTCTTTTTCAAAAGAAAACTCTGCAAAAGGCTCGGCAGGGGGTGCTGGCGGCACTTCCACTTTAGGCTCTTTTTTCTTTTTAAACAATCTCCAGCGGTGCGACTTCTCTGTTTTCTTTGCTGGAGGCTCTTGAGCTAATGCTTGGTTACTGATGCCCAAGGCTATCAAAAAAGTCAATGAATAAATAATTTTTTTCATATATATAAGTAATTTTTTTCTATTTACCAATCACCATGCCAAATGTTTTAGAATGATGAAAGAACATTGGCAAAGATATACCTGCACTACAATAAATCAAAATCATTCCCTGACGTGGAGCAACAAATCATTCTCCGCCGCGGCGGAACAAATCATCAAATCATAAATTAATACGCCCACTTAATCCAAATGGCTCCCCAAGTAAAGCCACCTCCGAAAGCCGATAACACTATATTATCACCTTTCTTCAATTTGTCTTCCCATTCCCACAAACAGAGGGGCAGCGTACCATTTGTGGTATTGCCAAAACGTTCAATATTCAACATCACTTTGCTGCTATCAATGCCCATACGTTCGGCAGTTGCATCTATAATTCTTTTGTTGGCTTGGTGTGGCACTAGCCAAGCTATATCATCGGCCACCAAATTATTGCGGTCCATTATTTCTCTGCTCACCTCGGCCATATTGGTCACCGCAAATTTGAAAACCGTCTTCCCTTCTTGATATACATAATGTTCGCGTGCATCAATTGTTTCATGGCTTGGTGGTTTTAAGGAACCTCCTGCTTTTTGGTGAAGGAACTCCCGCCCACTTCCATCTACACGTAGTATACTATCCATAATACCAAGTCCCTCTGTATTGGGCTCAAGCAATACTGCTCCCATTCCGTCGCCAAATATGATACAGGTATTACGCTCGGTATAATCTATAATAGACGACATTTTATCGCCGCCTACTACTACCACTTTTTTGTACTTGCCACTCAATATCATATTGTTGGCGGTTTCCAATCCGAATAAAAAACCAGAGCACGCAGCACCCAAATCGTAGGCCCACGCATTTTTGGCTCCAATCTTATCACATATAATGCAAGCTGTGGCAGGAAATACCATATCTCCGGTAATAGTGCAACAAATCAATAAATCTATTTCTTCGGCACTGATGCCCCGTTTCTTTAGCAAACCATTGATGGCCTCAACACCCATGTCACTGGTCGCTTTGCCAGGCTCGTTTAATATATGTCGTTCTTTAATACCTGTACGGGCCATAATCCACTCATCCGAAGTATCAACCATCTTTTCCAACTCTTCGTTGGTAAGTATATAATCGGGCACATAACCATGTACCGCTGTAATTGCTGCTGTAATTCCCATTCCTAGTTCTTAAAAATATAAAGACGGTGCAATATTCACCATTATTTTTGGGAATGTGAAACACAAAATTTTATAATTTCCCACCATTTGTTAAATTATTGAATGGTTTTAAGACATTTGTTCTTTGCTTTGCAGCTTCATTCATTATATAATATGCAAACAAATTATTGGACAGGGATACAACAGATAGGCATCGGCATTAAAAACGTTACAGAAGCTTCTCGCTGGTACCGTGATCATTTTGGTTTTACGGCTCAGGTTTTTGATGATGCTGGCGAGGCTGCTCTCATGCTGCCTTATACAAAAAATGAAGTGCGTTCTCGCAGAGCTATACTTTCATTGAACATGGCAGGCGGTGGTGGTTTTGAAATTTGGCAGTACACCAGTCGTGTGCCTGTGGAACCTGCAAAACCAATACGATTGGGCAACTTGGGAATATATGCTCCCAAACTAAAATGCCCCGATGTGCAAAAGGCCTACGCTTTTTTGAAAAGCAAAAATGTAAAAGTAGCAGAACCGACTGAAAACCCCAATGGAGAATTTACTTTTTGGGCTTGGGACTTATATAATAATCCTTTTAATTTGGCAAGTTCTAAAGATTGGTTTCAAAACGCAAAGCACCCGATTGGTGGAATTTGCGGTGCGGTAATTGGTGTTTCTGATATGGAGAAATCCATCAAGTATTATAAAGAAGTCTTGGGTTTCGATCAAGAAATATATAATACTACTGGAAATTTTTCTGATTTGCCCGATTTGCAAAATGAAAATTTTGACCGTGTATTATTGAAAAAAAATAAACCATCTGTAGGTGCATTTAGCAGATTGCTGGGCGATACAGAAATAGAACTAATACAAGCCATAGATTATAAAGGAACAAAAATATTTGAAGGCCGTGATTGGGGCGATACAGGTTATATACATATATGTTTTGATGTGGTGGACATGAAAGGGCTCGAAGCACATTGTATAAAACACAATTCACCTTTTACAGTTGATAGCGGGGAAACCTTTGATATGGGCGATAGTGGCGGACGATTTAGTTATACAGAAGACCCCGACGGAACCTTGATAGAATTTGTAGAAACCCACAAAGTTCCGATTCTTAAAAAGTTAGGTCTATTTCTCAATCTCAAAAACAAACAACACAAACCTTTGGCCGATTGGATGGTACGTTTATTGGGTATTAGTAAAGTGAAATGAGGAAACTATATTATATATTGTTTGCTGTTTGTATTATGATATCATGCAGTGTGGTAAAACCTAAATTATATATCATACAGGGTCATGTAACCCACTCGAAGAGCTGGTGCAGTGGCATGGCTCCGGGACCCGATTATTATCAAGAAGAACAAAATCCTGCTTCTTATATTGGGTTAAAATTATATATAAAACGAGGTAAAGAAAATAGTACAAAAAGCAAAATATATACAAGCATTATTACTGACACCGCAGGCAATTTTACCTTAAAACTTTCGGCAGGAAACTATATAATAATCCGTGAAGATAAACTTAAGAAAGCTATTATACCTCAAGATGCTCAATACGCGAAATGGGACTCGGCATGTATTATAGAGAATTGGCAAAATGGAGATTACAAATTCAGCGTCAATGAAAAATCAAACAAGAAAATCAGCTTCGATTTGAGGCAATATTGTACTTGGAATTATCCCTGTTTGGAGTACAGTGGACCTTTGCCACCGTGAGCATATTATATACTCTTATTTCCTTTGAAAATCTTTATAATTTGTCTACAACAAACTGAGGCATAAAATAGATTACTTCCGCTCTAACTTTGAACCATTCCTATATTACTGGGGAAGGTATATGAGCTAAAGTTTATTAAGTTCTTCAGAAACACTAAATGCATTTTCAAATAATGAAACTTCCCAATTAGAATCTATTTCATCTATTTTAACCCTACAACTTATGATTCCTTTTTTATATTTCACTTCTCGTAATTTCTTATTTAAACTATCAATTATTTTTTCAACACGTTTTTCTCTTTTTTTAGGTTTGTCACTAACTAGTGGAGATGCCATTAATAAATTCATACTTAAATCGGAGTATCTAATTAACATTTCGGATTCTGGAAGTTTGCTGTTTCTATTCCATGGTGTTAATTTAGAAATAGGTTTTTCAGTTAGTAGATTTAACCATATATCTTCATGAAATCCATTTTTAGATCCATGGTGAGGTATTTTAAATAAAGAAGATTTTTTATCTATTACTTGGCTGTTCTGAATAATATCTAACCATCCTTCATTGGGATTACATGTAATATAAAACAGTATATATAAAACTAATCTTATAACGCTCACGCCCCCTTAAACACTGCCTTCCTTTTCTCCACAAAACTCTGCACGCCTTCTTGGTAATCATTACTGCGGCCTGCTATTTCTTGGCAATGTGCTTCGTATTCTAGCATTTCATCGAGCGAGGAAGTACCTGCTTTGTTCAGCATTTTTTTTATCAAACCTATAGCTTTTGTAGGAGCAGTTTTATAATAGTCGGCGAATTTATTTACTTCTTCATCCAATTGTTCACCTGGTACCACACGGTTTACCATTCCCAATTGTAATGCTTCTGCGGCATTTACTTTGGTGCCCATGGTTGCCATTTCGAATGCTTTGCTACTTCCTACTGCACGAGGTAAAAAATAACTCGACCCTGAATCCAATACCAAGCCCACATTGATAAATACTTCTATCATACTTGCAGCTTCGCTGGCTACTATAATATCGCAGGCCAAGGCGATAGAACAACCCGCACCTGCAGCTACGCCATTCAATCTGCATATAATAGGTATGGGCAAATTTCGCATAGCACGAATAATCGGATTATACCTTTTATATAATGATTCGCTCAAGGAACGTTTCTGTCCTGCAATGGCTTTTAAATCCTGCCCTGAGCAGAAAGCTTTACCCGCACCCGTAAGCACTACCACACGAATAGATTTATCCTTTTCAATAGCTTTAAGTGCATCTTGCATCTCAAAACTTTGTTGGTCGTTAAAGGCGTTGAATGAATCGGGGCGATTGAGGGTGAGGCGGCAAACACCTTCAGTTATTTCATAAGTCAAAGTTTCGAATTGCATATATATTCTATTAATTTTTTAATCTCTATAATTTATCACGATGCAAAATAACATAAAAAAAGCCCTCGTTTTCACGAAGGCTTTTAAAATAATTTTTAAATTCGATTACTCAGCAATGTTTGCATTTTCGAATTGCATTTTGCCGTTTTGATCTTTGTAGTATATAACGGTTGCAACTGATAAGTTAGCAGCATTCCATACAGCAGGAATTGTTTTGGTGAAAGTTTTGCTAATTAATTTCCCTGCATCAATAGTACCACTTGCAAGTAACTCGCCAGTAACAGAGGTGGTGAAGCAATGACGTACCACATGGTTATGAATTTTGCTTACTGTTCCTTTTGTTTGTGTTTTTTGGTCTGCAACAAGTCCGTTTTCCAATATAAAAACAGCCATGTAATACTCTACACCACTTGCTGCTACCACAAACTTAGAATTGGTGGTTATTGACATGATATTGCCACTAATAGATTTTTTAATTCCTGTTCCTACTATCAAATCATTAATAGTAATACTATTAATTTTTGTGTTCATGGTTTTAACATTGTAGGTTATATCAGTAGTAACTCCTGCTGGAAAAACTAATGTGGTACCAACTCCCATTCTAGGAACAGCAGTTCCAGGCATAATGGTAGTCATAATTGCAGTTCCTGCTGTGGAGGTAAGCTCATCAGTGGCATGGCAACTAAATGGTACTACACTTGCCTTACTGTCTATAGACAATTTATCAAAAGTAGGCAAGCCATATTCGCCGCAAGGAGGACACCACAGACCTGTAACATCATAAACTGTAGCTTTTCTATCAGTTTGTGGTAATTGGCAAGTGCCGTCATCTTTTTTAGCATCTTTATTGTAATTAAATGCGTTAGGGTCCATACAACCTGGGGTTTCAACAGTGGTCTTTTTCTTACAAGAAGTCAGACCCATAGTGCAGACAAGAGCTGCAGCGGATAAAATTAGGGTAATTTTTTTCATGATTTGTTATTTTATATTTGGATTTGTGGTGCAATTTACAACATTTTTTAAATTATCAAACATTTAACCAATAAATAAATTTTACCACGATGGCCCTGTTTTTCATATTCAGGTACTGGTCATAGTTATCGGAGTACACCACAAACAAGTCGCTCATGGGACGGAACCGCCATTGCAGCCTGCAATTGAGGTTGGTATTTTTTGTTTGGGCATTATACTGCACAAAGGTGGTAAAGAAAAAATTCTTGGCAAATGCCATCTCCGCCTTTGGGCTAATGTATATTATATTGGCCGTTTTACTGGGATATTTTATCAAATCTTGCGACACATTCAAGCTGATAACTCCATAAGGCTGTAAACGGTAGCTTATGTCGAAGTATTTTGAAAAACGCTGACCGGTATAAAAGCCGCCATAGGTAGCACCAATACCAATATTATACTTTTTACGCTTATTGGTTTCGAACCTTGTATTGATATAGCGATAGTAATAGTCGCCTACCGGTAATTGTATTCCTGTAATATTTGTGGGGTACAAAAACCGTGTAAACTGGCTCACACATTCTAAAATAAAAGTTGCAGAGTTCTGAAACTTTACTTCCAAATTGGGATTCAATTGAAAATCGGTAATGCGATGTAAAGTAGAATCGAAATAGGTATCATTATATAATTCTGCTTTAAAATAATTTACATGCTTTTTAATTTTGCCTTTGGGATAAAAGCGGTATCCTACCTCAGGCTCCAGTCTACCATAACTCATCCGATTTACTTTACCTGTAGCTGCATTATATAATTCTGGACGGGGAACAAAACCTACTTGTGCTAAATAATGTTTACCTACATATTCATGGTTCCAAGTAGTGTAAAAAGTATTTGTTTGGTAAGCCAGAAATGAGGCATTTGCTTGGTTAGCCATATTGGTTTTATAGCCTGGTGCAAAACTTTGATGGACAAATACTTTACCCACCCATTTATTATCGGGCGATAGAATATTGAGATCCATTCCCATCACTCTATTATAGGAGGCTTCAGCATCGTTTACGTGACCCGTTTTTTGTCTGTTCACTATAATAAATTCCAAGTTGTGCGACCTAGGCCTTCCTTTTACAAATGCCAATTGCCGCTGAAAAGCCGCCACAAAATAATTCTGACCGTTTATCTGCAAAGCCTTGTCCGATGCGGTTTGCACATCCATAATTCCTGTTCGCCACAGCTTATTAATTTTACCACTTAGCCTGGCACCAGCTATAATAGGAATATTTTTTAATTGCAAATCTATTGGGCTTTGATACAGTCCAATTTGCCGCGAAAAAAAAGGACGAATTTGTCTAAACCCAAACTGACTAAACAAATCGGAATTTTCTAAAAAGAAAACGCGTTTTTCGGGATATGCAATATTGAAACGGGTTAGGTTTATTTGCTGCCTGTCAACTTCCACTTGCGAAAAATTAGGGTTAACTGTAAGGTCTAAATTAAGAGAAGGGGTAATTGCAATCTTTGCATCAAGCCCTATATTTTTTGTATAATTAGGTTTAGGCTGGCTAGCAGAATCTAAACTACTACCGGCAATTGCATAAGGAATTAAAGATATATTGGTGCCTGGGTTGGGCGGCTGTTCATCCCAAACCAATGTACCCGTAAATGCCAAACTTGCTATATTAAATATGCGTGGTACCCTTGTCCAAGTGCTGCTCTCATTTCGTTTCAAATCGTTGCGGCCAAAGTTCAAGCCCCAGGTATTTAAGTTTGCTTTGTAGCGTAATGTTTTTAATGGAATAGCCATTTCCACTACCCATCCATAACTATATCTTTTCACACTGCTATACCACACATTATCCCAATCGGTGGTTACCCCAAAATTTCCGCCGTTCGATATCAACCCTTCGCGTTGTGCACCTACCGGATTTACCCCAAATGCAAAACCATTTGTTTTGTCGCTGAAAGGTTCAAGTATAATAGTAAATGCATCGCTGATGGGGTAACTAAAATCTCGCTTAAGCGATTGGACTACATAATCTCCAGGCAAACTATCATAACAAATCGCAGCAACGTAAAAGAAATTATCATCGAACGAAACCATAGCTTCAGTATGCGTTTGTGCAGCACTCGTATCAAAGGGAAATACTTGTTGAAAGTCTTTGGCATGCTGGGCCTCGCCCCAACATTGCTCATCCAATATCGCATCAACTTTTACATTGCAATGTGCTTTTTTAATATGCAATTCTTGTGCATATATACTTTGTATAGATACATAAAAACAAAATAAACATATAGTAATTTTTTGGAACATGGGCGGCAAAGTTAAGGAAGCAGAACGATTTTATTTATATGCTACAGAATAACATTCTTCAGGATCTGTCTTATCTATCATTAATATTACGAGTTCATACACATAAGCTTTGTCATTAAAAGAGTAATCTTTTTTATATATTTCTTACCATCATAAAAATATTCTATACTACAATAATCACCTTTCATACTACTGAGTCCTATAACTCGTCCATCAATCAAAATTCCATTTTCATTAATTTGGTTTTTCTTTCGTTCTCCATAATATATTCGATAATTGGGATCCTCCAAATAATACCGACACTCAATGTATAGTAGTCCAAAAGAAAGGGACTAATCCACCCGCATCCCGATAATTATCGGGATTAAGCGGGGCTTTCGGGATGTAGTTCGGTATTACCATTCTAAAAACAACAATCCAACAAGAATTAATAATTGTTTTGTACCTTTTTTATCAAGCCATTTTCCAGTAGTGTTTGGCTTTTTTATTTTCATTTAAAAACAATACTATTTTATTGACAACAGACAAGCTATCTATACTATACACTTCCTACTTCCTACTTCAAACCTTCAACTTCCAACTTCAAACCTTCAACTTCCAACTTCAAACTTCCTACTTCAAAGCTCCTACTTCCTACTTTATACTTCCTAATTTATACTACACCCTATTCCCTCCACCGCAAACTCCCAATTAACTTCATCGCATCCTCATGCAAAAAATTAAATACGGGAGCTACGCTATCAGGCTCGGTGTGTGAATCAAAATATAATGCACCACGAAGAAAATGTTTTTTATTATCAGTTAAAAAAAACTGAAAAGCGGTTGCTGCCTTTCCACTCACTTCGTAGCGTAGACCTGTGGTATTGCTATCAGCTCCTTGTATCTCATACTCTTCTATATTACTTGCAACCGATTCATGTTTCCATGACAACATCCGGGTATCGTGCACTAGTCCTTGCAAAGTATTTTTAGGACTGATAGTTTTATAACTCAAATGCAAAGTAGCATTCATTTCTGGATAGCGAATATTAACCCAGTAAGGTTCGGCACCATTGCTATGGTCTTCTTGTGCAATAGCATAATCAGGAATTTCAAATGAATATGGAATTTCTTTATTATAAGTATGATAACTTTTGACAGGAAGATCTATCTGTTCAAATTCACGTTTTTTGGGTACATAATCATTGTGGCATGAGGTGATGACTATTATATATAATATACTAAAAAAACTTATAATACTTTTCATCTTTTCACCACTACTTTTATTCTACTAATTCTTCTCTTATCAACTGCTTCCACCGTGAAAGAAAATATGCTGTGTTCTATTTTTTGTCCGCGAAAAGGGAGTTTCCCGTTTAGCTCAAGTAGCAATCCAGCAAGGGTTTCAGCCTCGCCTTTGGCTTTTTCAAAACTATCGGGATCCACCTTCATCAGTTTGCATACATCATTAATTAATGTTTTACCTTCAAATATAAAAGTGTTTGCATCGAGCTGAGAATATAATCTTTCGTCTTCATCAAATTCATCATGTATTTCTCCAAATATTTCTTCCAAAATATCTTCCATTGTTACTATGCCCAAATTTCCGCCAAACTCATCAAAAACTATAGCTATATGTTTGCGTTGTGTTTGAAATTCTTTCAGCAAATCATCAATCATTTTGCTTTCGGGCACAAAGAATGCTTCACGTATTAATGTATGCCATTTATAGTTTGCTGGCTTTTCTATATGTGGAAGCAAATCTTTCATGGTAAGAATCCCTTTCACTTTATCGAACGATGAATCACACACAGGCATGCGTGAATATCCCCATTCGTTAAAGTATGCCATCACCTGCTTAAAATCCCAGCTTAAATCCACGCTCTTCACATCCATGCGTGGACGACTAATTTGTTTCACATCAGTATTACCAAAATTCACAATACCTTTCAGTATTTCTTTTTCTTGGCGGGGCTGATTGGCATGGCTTGTAATTTCGATAGCATGTTCCAAATCGTCCACCGTTACCATGTGTCCCTTTTTGGTAATTCTTTTATCTATTATAGAAGTACTTTTTACCAAAATCCAAACAAATGGAGACCAAAATTTACTCAAATAATATATAGGTAAAGCCATCAATCTTGAGAAACTCATATAATGCTGTGTTGCATAAATTTTCGGAGTAATCTCAGCCAAGAAAACTATAATAAAAGTAATAAATGTTACCTGAAAAACAAAGAAGGAAGTAGTCTTTTGTATTTCTGGATTTATGAGCAAATCGAACAAAGTATTGGAGACCAATACAAAGGCAATATTAATAAAATTATTCGTAATAAGTATAGTAGCCAATAATGTTTTTGGCTTGTTCAACAAAAACATGATAGCCTTTGAAGCAGGTGAATCTTCACTCTTTATTTCATCTAGCTTTTGCTTGGGAATAGAAAAGAAAGCATTTTCGCTACCCGCAACTAATGCCGAGCAAAAAAGGAGAATAAGTATGATAATAATAGCAATTACGGTTGAAGCAATTTCACCGGTTGTAACTTCGTTAAATATATGAAGCAATTGATAACTTCGTTCGGGTAAGGGGTTTTCCAAAATAGGGGTTTTAGGGTGAGAAAATTAAAAAGGCAAGTCGCCTGTAGGGTCGGGTGGAGTTTGTGGTGGAGTTTCGATGGGTGCTTGCTCGTTATGTGTATGCCCTTCACTGTTCACTTGGCCATCGGCATGGCCGCTCAATATTTCGAAACTGGTGCAGCGAATCGTTTTTCTCTGACGTGGTTCATTGGTATTTTTATCAGTCCAGTTTTCGGTGCGAATACGGCCTTCAATCATGACCTTCGATCCTTTTCTCAAATATTTATCTGCAATTTCAGCTTGGCGTTCCCATACTTCTATGTCGTGCCACTCGGTTAAGTTCACACGTTCGCCTTGCCTATTTGTATAGCTTTCGTTAGTTGCCAATGGAAAACGAGTAACTCGTCCACCGTTTTCAAATGCCCTAAACTCGGGGTCTTTACCCAAATTCCCTATCAAAAATACTTTGTTCATTTGGTTTTTTACTTGGTTTATATTGTTCGTTCAAAAACTTATCGAGCAATCGAGGAATCGCATAGCTCTCCATATTTTTAAAAGTGGTTTCAAAAATACCAAATTTGTTTAAGCTTACAAGTCTTTTATAAAAAAATATATGAAAACGGGCATGCAAATTACGGTGTGTGAGTTTGTGCAAATAGTCTGAACTACCATTGTATAATAGAGATTGGCGACCTTTTATATCTTTTAAAAAAATTTCATCCAGCAACTCATCCACTTCCAATAATTTCTCATGTTCTATTACGGGCAAATCATATAATCCTTTCCATATATCGTCAACACCCCGCTGTAGCAGGCAGAAGCTATCGTCTTTAACCAGAAAGAGATAGTTGAGATAACGATTTCGCACTGGTTTACTTTTAGTTTTTAAAGGAAGGTCGTTCACAGTTCCTTTACCGAGTGCCAAACAATTTTCGGCAATGGGACATTGCTCGCAATTAGGATTAGCAGGCTTGCAACAAATAGCCCCCAGTTCCATCATTGCCTGGTTGTGGTCGCCCGGGTTTTTCCTATCGAGCAGCTCTTCGGCAAGTTGGGCAAATTGATATTTTCCCTGAGAACTATTTATAGGAGTATCAATATTATATAACCTAGAAAGCACACGATAAACATTGCCATCTACCACAGCATGCGGCAATCCAAATGCAAGCGATGAGATCGCCGCTGCTGTATAATCGCCTACCCCTTTTAAACTGCGAATACTTTTGTAATCTTTGGGAAATTTGCCTTTACACTTTTCAAGTAATTCTTTGGCAGCCTCATGCATATTCCTGGCACGACTATAATAGCCCAAACCTTGCCATAGCTTCAACACCTCATCAATAGGGGCTTTGGCTAAATGTATAATACTAGGATATTGTGCTACAAATTTATAATAGTAGGGCATGCCTTGCTCCACACGCGTTTGCTGTAGTATTATTTCCGAAAGCCAAATTTTATAAGGATCCTTCGTTTCACGCCATGGCAAATCTCTTTGGTGGACTTGATACCATTTGGCTAATTTACGAGTTACTGAATGCATGAGACGGCCTGCAAAGTTAGGCTTTGTGGAACAAGCAAAAAAAATCTTTAATTAAGGTTTGGCATTTAAGAAAAAATTGCCGACTTTTGCACCCCCTAAAGGGGGAATCGTAAAACCTTGATTTTATGGCACGTAAGAAAATAAGAATGGAATTTGTATTAAGGGCTTCAGCAAGCTTGGTGTTCCCATACCTAAGCACCGCTGGCGGTTTATGTCAGTGGTTTTGTACTGATGTTGATACACGTTTAGACTACTTTAATTTTAAATGGGATACTGATATTCAGAAAGCTAAATTGCTGAAGAAAGTAACCAATAAGAGTATAAAATTCCAATGGGAAGGTTCGCCGGCGGATGAGTATTTTGAGTTTGAATTGGAGCGAGATGCCATTACCGATGGACTTGCTTTAATAGTTACCGATTTTACCGAAGAGGCCGAAGAGAAAGAATCCTTAATGCTTTGGGATAGCCAAGTGCAGGATTTGAAAACCTGTATAGGTGCCTAAATAAACTTAACGCTCCGCACCGCTTTGCAATGGATTGAAATTTTCACCGTCTTTTTTTTATCTGCCGTAAAAATGTTGGTGGGTTTGCTCACCGCAATTGCATTTAAATTTGATTCTCACAGTACTTTTATCATTTGTTCGCTAGGCGGGCTCACGGGTTGCAGTGTGTTTATATTATTGAGTTCTAAAATCTGGAAACTCATTGATAAATTTTTTAAATCCCGATTTAAAAGTACCAAAGTAAAAAAAAATTTTACGGCCAAAAATCGTAGGTTTATAAAAATAAAAAATAATTTTGGCCTACCCGGATTAGCAATCCTCACTCCTACTATTCTATCAATCCCACTAGGCTGTTTTTTGGCACTCAAATTTTTTAAAAATAAAACAAAAGTTGCAGTTTGGATGTTTAGCACAACCCTACTATGGTCGTTAATGGTAAGCTACTTATACGAATATTTTAAATAAACATGGCTGCTGCTACCCCATCGGCCATCAGCTTTCCGGGTTTGTTTAGTATGATAATATCATTTTCTACATTTATATAACCTAATATAGCTTCTTCCCCAAGCATATTATATAGGTAATTATAATAATCATTCCCGAAAATCGATTTTACTTCCTGCATTTTAATCCCCGATGAGGTTCTTAAACGGGTCATGATATATTCATTATATAAGTTTTGCTTCGACAAATTTTCGGTTTCATACTGTAAAGGGTTTATAATATAATCCCCCAAATGAGCGGTATTTTTTTTGCGGACATTAACTCCATCATAACTATGTGCCGATGGTCCCAAACCCAAGTAGGGAAAGCCCTTCCAATAGTTTGAATTATGAACCGCCTCATATCCTGCTTTACTAAAATTTGAAATTTCGTATTGGCAAAAATTATTTGTTGCGGTCCAGTCCATCAATATCTCAAACTGCTCCACAAATTTTTCATCAGGACTATTATTATATATTCCTTTCTTAATCAATTTCTCCAATGGGGTTTTGGGTTCCACCGTTAATTGATAACAGGATAAATGTTTAATGTGCGAATATTTCGAAACGCTATCCAAATTTTGCACCCATTTTTCATTGCTCAAAATATCAAATCCATATATCAAATCGGCAGATATATTATCGAAACCTGCAAGTGCAATATTATCTAAACTAGCTATAGCTTGTTCCTTATTATGGGCACGGTTCATCCACTTCAAATCCTCTTCAAAAAAAGATTGAATTCCCACACTCAACCTATTAATGGGTAAAGATTTCAGCTCCTTAAGCTTTTGTAAATCTAGATCATCAGGATTTGCTTCTAAAGTAATTTCTGCATGCTCATCTATTTGATAAATATTATATATCTTCTCGAATATTTTTGCCAGATATTTGGTATCCAAAAGTGAAGGAGTTCCGCCGCCAAAATAAATAGAACTAATTGGCTTAGAATTATCAAGTTCACCTTTCCTATTTTCTAATTCAAGTATTATACTTTGGGTAAATTCTTCTTGTAATTTATTATTCGTTACAAAATAAAAATCGCAGTAGTGGCATCGCTGCCGGCAGAAGGGTATGTGGAGATAGAGGCCCTGCATTTTTAGTTAATAGTTAATAGTTAAAAATTGTTGCGTTAGCACTGTTCACTGTTCACTATAAACTTTTAACTACCTTATTCTTTATTATAATATATCACCTTATTCTTTGGCGATTTTACCGTGTAACTTATTTTAAGTTTTTTGATTTCGCCTGGTTGCAAGGTGAGGTGCCAAGTAAGTTTGCCTTCATCAGCATTTATAGTAGCCCCGCTACTTTCTTCCAATGTTATTTCTACTTGTTTATCGGTAGACACTGGAATATTGTCTTCTATAATAATATCCTGGGCTATATTTTTGGTATTGCGTACACTAATTTCAAAAGTATTGGTTTCTTTTTTGGTAGAACCCAAAAACGCTTTTTTACTACTTTCACGCAATTTTTTACGTTCAACTAATATACTTTTATCGACGCCCAATGATATATTCAAGGTATCATTTTCATCGCTGCTCACATTGCTTTGGCCCACAAAGGTTCCATCAAAATATACATTTGCTCGGCCATTCAATTGCCCGAGTTCTTCATTTCCGCTAATACGTCCTATCAAATAAGTTTGCTGGTCAAGCTTGGGCACCGCCGAGAGTTCATATACCGCAGGCATTTCAAAAACTTGTGCGTCCACCGTATTTACTTTTCCATCAGCTAAAATGCTATAAGGAATAGCTATATTAAATTCTATATTAAAAACATTGCTACTCATTACCATTCCTTCACTACTATGTTTTCTGCCATTTAGTGCATTTTCTTTTTTATGAACCATAACATTACCTCTAAACGAATTTGTCTCTTCTTCAGCATCATTCCTTCTATCAAAAGTATAAGCAGTATATACAGGATTTAATACAGGACGTGAATTACCCAATGACGGATTACCATTCGATATTTTCAAAATCACATTGTTCCAATCTTCGCCCGTGGTTTGGGTAATATTTGCTTTATAAGTTAACTGCATGGGGCTTTTCAAATCTTTAACCCTCACATCGTAACTAGCGTACCAACTAACTCCATATACTAAATATACCAAATTTAATTTTAAAGTTTTCTTATTTTCACTGTATAGTTTTAGATGTACTTCCTTTTGAGCCGTGCTATAATCATTGATCATCTGATCTCCTTGCCTTTGGATGATTATTTGTTTGTCTATGAATTTTTTCCGCTGCATTTTTATTTTCAACAACTCATCCTTTATGGTATAAATTCGTTTTTTATATAATGCATGCAATTCTTCCAAAGTAGAAACATCCGAGCCTTTTTCATTAATATTTTTGTTGTTCAATAATAAATTCAAATCTTCGTCTAATACCTTTTTTTGGTTGCTTAATTGGTCAATCAATAATTGCAAATATTCAATAGAATCTGCCATTTCATTGAGGCGTTTGGGCTTGTCTTCTCCACTATTCAAATAATTTTGTTTTACAGACATTGATAATACTTGTATACTCCCCAAGCCCTTTAATTGCATGCTGGCATCATTCATACTTAAGGGTAAATTTTCTATAATAAAATAGTTTTCGCCCTTTTCCAAACTCAGTTCACATTCTCTAGTTATCAAGGCTCCACTTATATAAACAGTGGCATTCGTAATTTTCGACTTCACATGGTTGCCTTCTTGAGCTTTTAACTGAGTTACACCCAACAAAAAAAGAAGTATGATATATATATTTGAATTTTTCATTACTATAATAGTTTATATTTAAGCTCAATTAGTTTTGGGTTTTTTGGGATAGCTTATTTTGTAGGCAAATTTCAACTTAATACTTTCACCAGCTTTCAAGTCTATTTTCCAAGTGAGTTTGCCACTGGTTTCATCATATTCTGCGTTTCCATTATCAATCAATTCTACCTTTATATCGCTGGTATTGCTCAATGGTATTTGGTCTTCGACTATAAGTTTCACATCAGTAGTTTTCAAATTACGAACGCTGATTTCATATATCGATTCATCAATTTTTGAATTCCCACTAAAAGAACGTTTGCTATAATCTTTCAATTTTTTACGATCGACCAACATACTTTTATCTCTACCTAAAGAAACCTCTAAGGTATCATTTTCGTTTACATGTAAATAAGATGTTCCCATAAAATCGCCAGCAGTATATATATTGGCCATAGCTGTTAATTGTGCTATCTCTTCCTTAGGTTCGAATACCGCAGTAAGGAAAACAGATTTTTCCAATTTGGGAACTGTTATAAGTTTATACTCTGGAGTAATTTCATAATTACGCAAAGCAATTAATTGTGCAGGCTCACCTGTTTTAAAAGTATAGTTTTTATCGGTGGTGAATTCTATTCGTAAAGGATTTGAATTATAAGTTGCGTTAAGATTTAAAGCTGTATAAGTACCAGTATGTATCCCGTCTATATATAAAGATTGGCCGCTACTTCTAGCTCCTCCTATTTTATTAAGTAGTGGTGCTGACACTACCTGCCCACCATATGCATCTTCTTCAGTTGAACCCTCTTCTGTTGAATAGGCTGGTTGAACTTTTCGTTTGCTTCTCGTTTCACTTCTTTCATCACCATCCCCGGCACTATCATACTTCCCCTTTTTATCCTCTGTTTTTCTAATTCGCCCTACTGCTTGTTCCTTTACTTCCTCATCTTGGGTTGCTTTAATATCTACTGTTTGTTCAGATACAGTGGCTGGTGCATTATTATCCGCATAACCTGTAGACATAGGTTGCGATACTTCTTGAATTCCCACAGCCCAGGTAATGGTAGCTTCGTTTTTATATAATATAGGTTTTATTCCATTCATATTGGGGTTTCCTGTGGTAATTTTGAGTGGAATATTGGTCCAGTCTTCCAAAGTACTTTGCCAGGCACTGGCTTTATAAACTAATTTTAAAGGTTTGTTTACTTCTTCAAAAACCACATCATATATGGGAGTCCAACCACAATTTTTTACATAATACGTAAGCGATATTTTTATTCTTTTCTTGGTATCCGATTTTATCACTGCAATTATTTGTTTACTACCCATGGTACTGCCATCGCTCTCGGTACGCAGTTGTTTGTAAAATTTTTCACTACGCAAATTCAATGCTTTAATCATTAATTTTTGTCTTAAAATATCATCATATAATGGGGGCAATTTTTTATTATAATAATCCTCCAGTTCTTCTAACTGCGATACACCATCATTGGCTTTGTCTTGCACCACTCTATTGTTTTTGGTAATCAATTTTATTTCTTGTTCCCATGCATATATTCTGTTTTTGCAAACAGCAATTTCATATTTTATTTTATCAATAGAATCTTGCACATGCGTCTCTTTTTTCTCGCCGGCTGTGTTCAAATAATCAATTTGCTTAAAAACATTGAGCAAGGTAACACCTTGTGTACCGCCAATCTGCACACTATTATCATCAATATAGGGCGATAGTTTGTCGAACATATATTGCCAGGTACCAGGTTCTATTGTAATATCAGCTTCACGGGTTACTTGTGCCCCTTGTACAAATAAAGAAACCTTGGTAATGGTACTAGTGATTGTAGTTTTTCTTGCTTCCTGTGCATACGAATATGCTTGCATCAGGATAAAAATGTATATAATATATTTCTTCATAAGGAGTGTTGTATCTCTTTAAAAATGGAATGGTAAATGTTAATAGGCAATTTTCATATATATCGGAAAGTGATCGGAATATCCGTTCAAATATTTAGGGCCAACAAATGTTCTATATGGCTTTCCTTTATATTTAGGATTTTGTTCTTGTATATATTCAGGTTTGAAAATAGTTACCGAATTGGGCACATAATGCAATTTATTATTTTGGTATAGTAGATGGTTACTCATCATAAACTGATCTATCAATTCATATTTTTTTTGATATACTATGGTTCCTTCCCCCTTCTTTTTCAAATCGAGCATGGGGTTATAGAGTTCATTATAACTACTTTCGCCCATAGTAAAGTTACATTTCAGTATATATTTAATAGAGGAATCATCGGGCTCATCATTGAAATCGCCCATCATCACTATATTGCTCTGATAATTGGCCGCAATGATGGAATCGAATTTAGATTTTAAAATTGCGGCAGCTGTACATCTGTTTGGAGCACTTTTCTCGATACCTCCTAATCTACTAGGGAAATGGTTGACGAAGAATACTATTGTATCATTTTTGGCGTTTAATAATTGCACCATCAAAATATCACGGGTGGCACTGCGTTTTTTATCAGGGAGTTTTACTTTGTACTTTTTTGAATCGATAAAAGTGAACAGACTCTTTTTATAAAATAGTGCCACGTCAATGCCACGCATATCGGGCGATTCGTAATGTACAATTTCGTAACCTTTCCTTTGCAATAGCGGGGTTTTTACCAAATCCATCAAAACCCTACGGTTTTCAATCTCGCACAAACCTATCACATCCGGGCCATCGTCACTACCCAATTCGCTAATTACTTTTGAGAGGTGCAGTAATTTGTTGGCATATTTCTCACTGTCCCATTTGTTTTCCGCCAATGGCAGAAATTCCTCATCATTTTTCTTTTTATCATTGATAGTGTCAAAAAG
The DNA here is from genome assembly GCA_034439655.1 of Bacteroidota bacterium. NCBI lineage: Bacteria > Pseudomonadati > Bacteroidota > Bacteroidota bacterium. The sequence continues at coordinate 19,445 of JAWXAU010000054.1, forward strand.
GTTCTCGACATTATAAAAAGCAACAGTGTATTGTTTTTGGGAGAATGCTGTGTTTACAGTAACAACCGCAAACAAGAAAATGGCGAATATCTTAAATTTCATGTGTTTGAATGATGGGCAAAGTTAATACCACTTAAGGCTATAATATCCACAAAACACCCACTATATTTGAATTGTAAAAACTATAGACTTTGTTTGCAAACATAATGAAACACCATACAAAATTTACCATTTGTTTACCGCTCTTATTTTTTGTGGTGATGTGTGGCAATAGCCCACAAGTAAAACCTTCCGCAAAGCAACCCAAATATAGTTTCAGTGGTTTGTGGGTAAACCAAGACTGGGTGGATAGTTTGAAATTATATAAATCAGCCAAATTTATCAAAACAAATGGCTGCCTTGAATTATTTATTTCCGATTCTGCTCAACGAGCTTGGAGTTTTGAAGGCGAGGCTGATCCCGCAATAGCTTCGTGGTATTTTGAACATCCCAATATTAATTTTAGGTTTAGTGCCAAACGCGATTCTTTAATTCAATTGAAAACCGCAGGTGAATTTCTTTATTATAATGGCCCCGACAAACAAATACGTTTTGCCCGCTGCGACAGCCAATATTATGAAAAGCCAACCACGCAAGGCTACCAAACGGCGACACGCAAAATAGCCAATGATGTATTATTGGCAGGAAAGTTTAGTATTATAGAAAATCATACTGGCATTAATTACAAAAAAGAAATCACATTTACCAAAGATGGAACGATAGAAAACTTAAGTCCATATGAACATTTTGAAATATGCTTGGCGGGCAACTGCAGAAGGTTTTGCGACGAAATGGACTTGGTATATTTTAGCCCAGTAAAAAATGAACCCGGTGGGAAGTTTTACAGTTTTTGTTGGAAAAAAAATATACTAGAATTATATGAAGTCCGCAGCCTAGAATGGATGAGCGACTGGCCCGATATACAACCTGAGAGACTTTGGATGAAGTTGTCAGTAGCCAGTAAACAGTAGTAAGTGGTCAGTGCTCCGCCGCGGCGGA
>JAWXAU010000055.1 GCA_034439655.1 Bacteroidota bacterium
AAAAGAAAGGGACTAATCCCCCCGCATCCCGATAATTATCGGGATTAAGCGGGGCTTTCGGGATGTAGTTCGGCATTACCATTCTACAAACCAAATCCGGCACAGGCGGAGAACTATTTTAGGTTAAGAATTGGTATAATTTGTAAACGAAATCACTGGGTTATTTTGTCATGCCGAGGAACGAGGCATCTACTATTTACCTAAATATCCCTCGTTCCTCGGGAGGACAAAACGCTCGAAAAGTATCCTTATTCTTTACGCAAGTCTCGCAAACTCGGTTCGCCGCTTAGGTAATGACGGTATTATAGTATCATAGTATCGAAGTCTTTATACTTACTATTACATACTTTATACTCTTACAGCACCTTTCCCTTCATAGCTTCAGCAATAGCTACATCCATTACCCTGTGGGCAAAGGGAGCAGTAGTTTCATTTAGCTTTTCATTAGCTTGTTGTATAATATGACGGTCCGAATTGTTATATATATTTTTCAATTCGTTAATTACATTTTGCGTTTGCGAAACTTCATCAGCCTTCAAAAACTTTGCATGTTTTTGCAAAAACATTTCGGTCGTATATACCAATTGTTTGGCTGATGTTTGAGCTTCTATCAGCAAGCGTGTGTCCACATCTTCTTTGGCATGGGTAAAACTATCCAATAACATTTGTTCTACTTGTGCATCGGTTAATCCATACTGCGGGGTCATTTCTACTTCTTGTTTCACCCCGCTTCTCAGTTCGCTAGCAGTTACTTTTAATATACCATCTGCATTCAAAGTGAACACTACTTCTACCTTCGGTAAACCTGCAGGCATAGGAGGAATGCCTTTCAATTCCGCTTGCCCCAATTTTCTATTTTGTTCCACCAAATCTCTTTCACCTTGATATACATTTATTATAATACCTGATTGTCCGTCAACAGAAGTAGTATATTGCCTACCAATGCGTGTTGGTATTTTTGAATTTCGTGGAATTAAAGTATCCATCAATCCACCTAGAGTTTCTAGTCCTAATGATAATGGTGTAACATCAATCAATAATAAATCTTTTCGATTGCCTGCCAATATATCTGCTTGCACTGCTGCACCCAATGCAACCACTTCGTCTGGGTTTATGGAGTCCATCATTATAGATTGAGTGAAATATTTTTGTACCATTTGTTTTACCAAAGGAACGCGTATACTTCCGCCAACCATAACTACTTCAGCGATATCAGAAATTTGTATATTAGAATCGACAACCGCATTTTTGCAACACGCCATTGTTTTTTCTATAATAGGTAAAACGAGTTCCTCAAATTTTTGACGCGTGATTTCCAAATTATATATAGTTTCATCAATTTGAAATTGGAATGAGGCAGAATCATTATATGATAGTTGTTTTTTTGCTTCTTCAGCCAAGAGTCTTAACTCCTGAAATTCATAGGCATTTTTTGTTTGTATATGATATAGTTCGCTCCAATAATTTACCAAACCTTTATCCAAATCATCACCACCTAAATAAGTATTTCCATTGGTAGCGAGCACTTCAAAAATTCCATTTTGCAAACTCAAAATAGATATATCAAAAGTACCTCCACCCAAATCATATACAGCTATATTTTTTTGGTCTGCTTTTGCGGCACCACTATCATAGGCAAGGGCTGCGGCCGTGGGCTCACTTACGATGCGTAGAACATCCAGTCCTGCTAGTTTGCCCGCATCACGTGTGGCTTGGCGTTGACTATCATTGAAATATGCAGGCACGGTAATCACTGCTTTTTTAACTTCAGTTTTCAAATAATGTTCAGCCCGCGATTTTAATTCTTTTAATATTTCGGCACTGAGTTCTATAGGCGAATAAAATGTTGAACCGACCTGAATTTTCACCAAGCTTTCTGTATCATCATTAATAATTTTATAAGCAAATTTATGATTGTCCAAATCTTGAAAACTGCGGCCCAATAATCGTTTAACGGAGTATATCGTATTTTCGGGCTCAGTTATTAAATGACCTTTGGCCGCATTGCCCACTACCCAACCACCTTGGGGTAAATGGTGTAATATAGAAGGAACAATCGTTAGGCCTTCAGTATCAGCGAGAGCACGCGGGAGCTTGGTATTTTTGTCCATGAAGGCCACCAAAGAATTTGTTGTTCCCAAGTCGATGCCAATGATGATATCTTCTTGTTTGATGCCGCCTGTAACAATATTAATAGGAATTCGAGCCATTTTTGATAGAATATATAAGGTGCAAAGATAACGTCATTCTGATCTCAATAGAAATTGGGATTCAATTCGAGGAATCTCCTCAACAGAATAGGTAGGTAATACCGAATTACAATATATAATAGTCCAAAGACTATTTTAGGTTAAGAATTGGTATAAGCTGTTACCGGTTTCTATCATAAGATATAATTCGTCGTCCCAATAATTTCGGGATAAAAATTTTTCACCTAGTCTTTAAAGATTTATATGATTATGAGACTGTAAAGGTAGAGCACTACTATTCGCCGCAGCGAAACAAAATATCATAAAGTTTTCCTAATCTCTATACTTGCTACTTCCCACCGCGGCGGGCTGTCTACTGCCTACTGCCTACTGTCTACTACTTACTGTCTACTGACTACTACTTACTGTCCGCTGACTACTACTTACTGTCCGCTGACTACTACTTACTGACTACTACTTACTGTCTACTGTCCACTGTCTACTTTTATACTTTCTCCAACCCACAGTAATTTCAATTTCTTCCCCGCATCTGCAAACTTTTGCCTTGCTTCCTCATGGTTTATTTTGATAGGCTGAAATGTATCATAATGCATCCCTATGATTTCATTACATTCTATAAAATTGCTAGCTATTACAGCATCATCGATATCCATTGTAAAGGTATTGCCTAAAGGTAATATTGCCACATCCAATTTACACCAAAGTGGAATTAATTTCATATCCATCGTGAGTCCTGTGTCGCCAGCATAATATATATTTTTACCTGCGATATTGATCAAGAACCCCAAAGGATTTCCGCCATAAGTTTCGTCGGGCAACATGCTTGAATGGACAGCGTTCACTATTTTAACAAACCCAAAATCAAAATTTAATTTGCCTCCATAATTTACCTCATGGGTTTGTGTGATTCCTCGTTTGTGTAGCCACTGACCCACTTCGTAATTGCAAATTATTTTTGCATTGCTTTGGTGTGCTATTTCCACAGAATCACCGATATGGTCACCATGGCCGTGGGAGACCAGAATATAATGTGGCATCAATGATTTTATATCAATGGCTTCTGCCATGGGGTTTCCACTTATGAATGGATCGAATAGCAAACGATGTGTGCCATCATCAAGCATAAAACAAGAATGCCCGAGGTATTGTATATTTAGCATATTATATATAGTTTTTAAAGGTGCATAGTTAAGGGATATTAGAGAGAAATGCAAATTGGTTGCTAGAAGTCGGAAGTGCGAAGTTTTTGTTAACGTTACTTCTGACTTCCGTCTTCTAGCTTTGAGCTCCAATTGCCTCCGCACACCGTTCCCCATCAATAGCTGCAGATACAATTCCACCCGCATAGCCGGCTCCTTCGCCGCATGGGAACAAACCTTTTATCGTTATATGTTGTAATGTTTCTTTATCTCTCGGTATTCTCACCGGTGAACTGGTGCGGCTTTCGGTAGCAACTAGCACGGCTTCATTGGTATAATACCCCCGCATTTTATTTCCAAAATTTTTCATAGCAGCTTTTATTCTTATATATATTTCTTGAGGCAAAACCTCTTCCAAATTTGTATTATATAATCCAGGTAAATAGCTACAATCAGGCAATGAAGCACTGTTACGTCCTTCGGCAAAATCGACCAAACGCTGTGCAGGTGCTTGCAAATTACTCCCACCTTTTATGTATGCTTTTTTTTCTACATTTTTTTGATAAGCCAATGCTGCCAATGCTCCTTCTTTTTCGTAGGGTTTAAAATCTTCTTCACCCACACTCACCACCATTCCACTATTTGCAAAAAAGTTATTTCGTTTGGATGGACTCCAACCATTCACCACTATTTCGCCTACGGCTGTTGCTGCGGGAGCTATAATACCACCAGGACACATACAAAACGAAAACACGCCGCGACCCATTTGTTGATCGACCAAACTATAGCTTGCAGGGGGTAAATACTCGCCTGCACTTTGTCCGTGATATTGTATGGAGTCTATAATATGTTGCGGATGTTCTATGCGTACCCCCAATGCAAAAGGTTTGGCTTCTATATATATATTCTTCTGATGTAATAACTCAAAAATATCTCTAGCAGAATGTCCCGTGGCAAGTATGACAGATTTTGCAGGAATAGTTTCTGTATTATTGATTGTAATACTTTCTATCGCATTATTTTTTATTATAATATCTGTGAGTTTGCTGTCAAATCGCAACTCTCCGCCGTGCTCTTGTATATATTCACGGAGTGCAGTAATAATTTGTGGAAGTTTATTGGTGCCAATATGCGGATGTGCTTCATATAATATATTCGCATCGGCTCCGAACAAATGAAATATATTTAATATACGTTCTATACTTCCACGTTTGCCCGATCGTGTATATAGTTTCCCATCACTATAAGTGCCTGCACCACCTTCGCCAAAACAATAATTCGATTCAGGATTTATAATATTATTACGGGTAATTTTTGCCAAATCTCTGCGGCGTTCACGTACATTTTTTCCACGTTCTATGATAATAGGTTTGATGCCTAATTCCAATAAACGAATAGCTGCAAAAAGCCCTGCTGGCCCAGCTCCTATTATAATTGTCTCTTTTCCTTTTTGCAAAGGTTGTGGATTTAACTTAAAAGGATTTTCATGGATATAAGTTTCATTAATATATACATCAGCGACTATGCGAATTAGTATATCACGTTTGCGTGCATCAATCGATTTTTTTCGGATAATGTATTCTGTGATGTCCGCTAATTTTGAATTGGTAGCTTTGGCAAGGGCTTCACGAATGTATAATACATCAGTAGCTTGCTGCGGACTTATATATATTTCTGTTTGTGTAGGCATGGTTAGGTTTTTATCCTAAAGGGGCAAAGGTAATTTATTAAACCTCGTGAGACACAATAATTTTTCAATAGTTGGAGACCGAATTTGGATGTATTATAATAGCAAACTTTGGTCTGAAACTTTACCGCATTATAAAATTATTTTCGCTATGAATATTCCGAGTGGCATCAGTTAACTTCTGAAAAAGCCCATCTAATTTATTTTTCTGAAAGAAAAAAATATGACAAAAATATTTGGGTAGTTTCATTTTTACTGTTTAGAATTGCCCTGCAAACTACTTAAAAAACCTTTATGAATTTTACCCCCCCCCC
>JAWXAU010000056.1 GCA_034439655.1 Bacteroidota bacterium
CCGCATCCCGATAATTATCGGGATTAAGCGGGGCTTTCGGGATGTAGTTCGGCATTACCATTCTACAAACCAAATCTGCCACAGGCGGAGAACTATTTTAGTTTAAGAATTGGTATTACAAATGTATGGTTACGAATTCAAACCACAAATACCTTTTGGTGGGTATTTATTTTAAGGTTATCCGTGCTGCCCGTGGTTGAGTGTTTTCACCAACCACACCAGTTTCACAACCTATTTCTTCTTCTTCTTTTTCTGAAATTCTTCTTCCGATTTCATCGCATCATTTATCAATGCACTCCAATTATTATTGGCGTCTTTCGAAAAATCCAAAGTAGCTTCATAATCGTTTTTGTCAATCTTTACCTCATCAATGGGGCCGCCTATATATTTTTCAATTTCTAGTAATAATGGTTTTTCTTCAGGGCTGCAAAATGATACTGCATGACCCAGCAAAACACCCCGCCCAGTGCGACCTACACGATGCACATAATTCTCGGGCAATTCGGGCAAATCATAATTAATAACGTAATCTACTTTCGATATATCAATTCCTCTTGCACTTACATCGGTAGCAATAAGCATTTTTACTTTATCATTTTTAAAATCAGTCATGGCGGAGAGGCGTGCGTCTTGCTCTTTATCGCCATGCATAGTAAGGCTTGTAATACCCACTCTTTCCATAGCTTGATGTACTCTTTCGGCACGAACTTTTGTCCGTACAAAAACCAAAATTTTACTATCGGGTGCTTCAGTTGCTAACCTTTCCAAAAAGAAACGTTTATCATCCATGCCTATATAGGCAACAGTATGTGTTACATTTTTCGATACTGGATTTTTGGGCGATATATGTATACGAATTGGATTTTCTACAATAGCATAAGCCAACTTTTTTATTTCCTTATCAATCGTTGCGGAGAAAAATAAAGTTTGCCTTTTGAATGGCAAAAGTTTGATAACATCTCTGATATCTTTGATGAAACCCAAATCCAACATTTGATCTGCTTCGTCCAAAATTAATATCTCAACGGCATCCAATTTTATATAACCCTGGCTTACCAAATCAAACATTCTGCCTGGTGTAGAAATAAGTATATCAACGCCTTCAGCAAGTTTATCTATTTGCGGCCATTGCTCCACACCTCCATGCAAACATAATATATTAAGTGGGGTGTACTTACTCAGGTTTGTAAACACTTCTGCTATTTGCACAGCCAGCTCACGCGTGGGCAGCATCACCAAACATCTAATGTTTTTTGTATAAGTATGTTGCTTCGGTTTGCGTTGCAATCTATGTATTACAGGAATTGCAAATGCGGCTGTTTTACCTGTTCCGGTTTGGGCAATCGCTAATATATTTTGCCCTTGTAATATGGCAGGAATCGATTTGAATTGTATATCCGTAGGGCGACTAAAACCTATTTCAGCAATGCTCTTTTTTAATTCGGTTGATATATTATAGTCGGCAAATTTCATCTGTTTATGTATATTATCTATGCTAATGCTTTCTTCCTTGCCTCGCTTGCCGCGAAGGCGTTACTTTTGACGCCAAAAGTACCCAAAAGCGTTTTAAAATACACAGGTAATTTTTGCACGACACACAGGCTGTCGCACTGCAAAACCGTGACTGCGACAAAGCACCGTGTTCCCTTGCTTTATTGCTTTTATTAGTAGTGGCGATATACATAATAAGGAATATTTGTCAATGCTATTGTCACGTCACTATCACTTCTGTATTTTAAAATGTCTTTCAATTCAAGCTACTTGTTTTCATACTGAGATTTGTACCATGCAGCTATATTTTTTTGCCGAACTGTGGGTCTATTCAATAGATTCTTCGCTCCCGCATAAGATTCGGGATGCTCAGCATGACGTTGTTATGGTTTACTTCCAAATATAAGTCATCCAACCACCAGTAAGTAGCATATTTATAATAGCCAAAGGTATTAATACTTTCCAACCTAAGTGCATCAATTGGTCGTAGCGAAAACGAGGTAAAGTCCAACGAACCCACATGAAGAAAAATATGAAGAAAAATATTTTTGCAAATAAAGCCAATACGCCCAAAATAGCTAAAGTATTACCTTCGAAAAAATGCATCCCTGGGAAATTATAAGCACCAAAATATAAAGTTGAAATCATGGTAGCCGATATAAACATATTAATATATTCTGCAAAAAGGAAGAAGCCCAATTTCATACTACTATATTCTGTATGATAGCCGCCAATCAATTCACTGTCACATTCGGCAAGGTCAAAAGGGGCACGATTAGTTTCAGCAAAAGCACATACAATAAATATTAAAAATCCGAGTGGTTGATATAATATATTCCAATGCCAGCCATCTTGATTGGCAGCAATTACGCGTAAACTCAAACTCTCATTCATCATCACAATGGCTATAATACTTAAGCCCATCGCTAGTTCATAACTAATCATTTGGCTCGATGCACGGATAGCACCCATCAGCGAATATTTATTGTTCGATGCCCAGCCTCCTACCATAATTCCATATACCCCGATACTCAAAAATCCCATCACATATAATATCCCTATATTAATATCGGCTACTTGCAAACTAATATTTCGACCAAACATTTCTATGGAAGTTCCCCAAGGTATCACGGCACTTGTCATCAAAGCTGTTAGCATCGCTATTCCGGGACCTAATATAAATAACCATTTCTCGGACGCCGCAGGAATAAAATCTTCTTTAAAAAACATTTTGCCACCATCGGCGAGGGGTTGCAGTATACCAAATGGTCCCGCTCTATCAGGTCCTATGCGGTCTTGAAGAAATGCCGCTACCTTGCGTTCCATATAAGTACTATACATGGCTATCACCAAAGTGATGGAAAATATGATAATAATTAATATACTTTTTTCTAAGATTAATTCCATAAATGGTTACAGATTTTTATATACTTTTATAATAATTATTTCAAAGTTTTTACTTTTTCCAGTTCAGGCAACTCATAATGATTTTGTGCAATCACCGAATGTTTATCTATATGCCTAGGTCCTTCAATTGTCCAATCGGCCAACGATTTTTTATCAAAACGGCAAGTATTACATATAAAGTCTTCTACCTCGCCCCATTCGTCTTTGCGGGCAGTAACGCGTAATACATCATCGCCAAACAACCATACTGCAGTTTTGCCGCAACACTTATCACAATTGCGATGTGCATCCATCGGGCGGGCAAACCAAACCCTGCTTTTAAATCTAAAAGTTTTATCAGTCAAGGCACCTACGGGACATACATCAATCACATTTCCTGAGAAATCGTTGTCAATTACATTATGTATATAAGTACTAATTTCACTATGGTCGCCACGGTTCAATATTCCGTGCACACGGTTATCGGTAATTTGGTCGGCGGTATATACACAGCGGTAGCAAAGTATACAACGGTTCATGTGTAATTTTATCTTATCGCCTATGTCTTCCATTTCAAAAGTGCGACGTTCTTCATCGGTACGGGTGCTTGCAACCCCATGCTTGTAGCCTAGGTCTTGCAGGTCACATTCTCCAGCTTGGTCGCATACGGGGCAATCGAGTGGATGGTTCAATAATAAAAATTCCACTACACCTTTACGTGCATCAATCACTTTGGCACTCGTTTCATTGCCTACTTCCATGCCGTCCATCACGGGTGTGCTGCAACTGGCCACCAGTTTGGGCATAGGCCTTGGGTCTTTTTCACTACCCTTGGTTACCTCTACTAGGCAAGTGCGGCATTTGCCACCGCTGCCTTCTAGTTTACTATAATAGCACATGGCAGGTGGTGCCACGTCGTGGCCTATCATGCGGGCAGCGTTCAGTATAGTGGTGCCATCAGGCACTTCAATTGATTTTCCGTCTATGGTTACTTTAGCCATTTTTTCTTTTTTCGATGTGCAAAAGTAAGGATGGAAAATGGAATTTTTAAGCGAAGTTTATCGGCATTTGTAAACGCTGATTCTTGTCGTCAAGTTTGCCATCGCAAGTTTAAGCGAAGCGAAACTTGTGAGTTCGTTTGGGTCAGCCTCCGACTGACGAAGCCATGGAATGTGATACACTTTTTTTAAATATATAGTGGTGTTTTGTGCTGTGCAAGACAGAGTCTTGCAGTATGAAATGACAAGACAGAGTTTTGCTTTGGCTTAAACTTTTCTAATGTTCTAAACTTTAGAAAAGTTTGTCTCCAAACCCTACTGCTGAAAAGTAGTGGGGTTTTTTATTGAATGATTTTTGCTTATGCTAGAGTTGCCTGCACCTCTTGAGAGGGGGTGCGTGTTGGCTATGCGAGGCAGGGGTGTGTCAATTGCATTATTCCATAACAATTTTAACCTTTTCATATCCTATTGAAAGTATATACAAACCTTTAGAAAAACCACTCACATTTATATTATATTGACTCTCCATTTGTAATTGTATTATATATTTTTTTGCCAAGTATATCATATAGTGCGATGCTCAAGTGCTTATGGTTGGTGGGGACACCAACCATGGACAGATGGGCTACATATAAAATATATAGAAACTATTGCAAACCACCTATCTTTTTATGTACTCTATTCTTTCTATAAAAAACCACGTCAATGCTTATCTGACTTAACTTAGGAGATATAGTATATTGTGAATGATACTTGTTCATTATCCTTTGACTAATGATTGAGTTGGAATATCCGAGACAGTAGTGATAAGAAATCCCAAGTTCTATAGTTCTTTTTGGGGTTTGAAAAGATTTCCTAATACCTGCTACTACAGAATAGTTAACTTTTAAAATCTCTTTGGTTGAATCATTTGATAGAATCTCATAATACGTATCGGAAGAATTTATAGTAAATGCATAAAAAAGGCGATGCATCACATTAAAATTAATATCCAACCCCCCCATATACACTAAATAGTTGCTTATTATTATGCATTATATTGTGTCCGATGAGAAATTGAGGCTTAATAATATAGTAACCTACTTTGGTATAAAACTCACCTGTGGTTAATGGTACATTGACCTTTTCGGATGTAGAATACCCCATACCACAAATGAGCAGATTGCCATATAATAAAAAATTGTTTTTTAAAGATATTTTACTGTTTATGCCTACAGTTAAACTTATGGGTGATGGCGTATAGCTCAAAATATCCCTACGATATATTTCGGGGTGCATTATCTGCTGAGTGCCAAGGGGGAGAATTGTGAACGATGGGTTAACCTGAAACCCTAATTTAAGGCCATCAAACGCATTACAGACTATTGTTTGAATACAAATAAATATTATTATTATATAGATACGCATATTTTAGTTAAATTAGTAATAAAAAAGGGAGAAACTTCTCCCTTTTTTATTCAATTTAAAGTAGCAATATTTTTTGGGTTTTAATAATTTTGGTTGGGTCTATAAGTACTATGGCTGTATTCAAGTTACAAATGCAACTTTTGTTTTGCAAATTTAGATAAATAAAATTCATTTGGTGATAAATATTTTATTTTTTTTCTTGGTCTGTTGTTAAGCTTATTTTGAACATACTCAATGTCTTTATCGGTAACGCTTTC
>JAWXAU010000057.1 GCA_034439655.1 Bacteroidota bacterium
CTGCACGGATATTGAGCAATTTCGCTATAAAGCCTTGCAGCAAAATCAACGACCTAATTGCATAAAATACTAATTTATAGTAAGTATAACAGTTTTTTTTAGTTTATGAGCAGACCCTAATTAGTTGGCAAAGTCCAATCATCCCAAGCTGCTATGCAATCGGCTTTTAAAAGGTTTAGGATTTGTTATCCCGCCAATCCCTGTTTTTATCCCGCCAATCCCTCAATTTTCCCATCTAGCCCTGCAAATCCTGATTTATAATCCTCCTAAAATAAAACAACCCCTGCATTGCTGCAAGGGTTGTTTTATTATATTTTTCTATTTACGCATAAGTAGCAGTTGTCTCCGCAAGGAAACTATCTACATCGGCCAAAGGCATACTAAATGCTTCGGCTACGCCTGCATATACAATTTGTCCAGCAATTACATTCAATCCCAATTTCAAATCGGGCATGTCTTTGCAGGCTTGCTTCCATCCTTTGTTTGCAAGTTGTAATGCATAAGGAAGTGTGGCATTGGTTAAGGCAAGGGTTGAAGTATAAGGAACCGCACCGGGCATATTGGCTACGCAATAATGTATTACATTATCTATAACATAAGTGGGCTCGGCATGGGTAGTTGGTTTTGAGGTTTCGAAGCAACCACCTTGGTCAATGGCTACGTCAACTATTACTGCACCGGGTTTCATAGTTGGCAACATTGCACGGGTAATTAAATGAGGAGCTTTGGCACCAGGAATTAATACACCACCAATTACTAAATCAGCAGTTTTAATTGCACGGCGAATATTATACTCATTACTGTATTCAGTTTGCACATTGGCAGGCATGGTATCATCTAATTGTCTCAATCGGTTTAGACTAATATCCATAATAGTAACATTGGCACCTAATCCTGCAGCCATTTTAGCGGCTTGTGTACCAACTATACCACCACCAAGTACAATTACTTCAGCAGGTTTAACACCGGGAACGCCGCCTAGTAAAATACCGCGACCGCCCATTGGTTTTTCTAAATATTTGGCACCTTCTTGTATGCTCATGCGGCCTGCTACTTCGCTCATGGGTATTAATAATGGAAGGGCACGGTCACGCTCTACAGTCTCGTAGGCAAGACATACAGCACCACGCTCTATCATAGCATGCAACAAAGGTTCGTAACTGGCAAAGTGGAAATAAGTGAACAATAATTGGTCTTTCTTAATCAGGTTATATTCTGATGCGATAGGCTCTTTAACTTTAATAATCATTTCGGCAATAGCATATACTTCCTCAATAGTGGGGAGCATTTTAGCCCCTGCTAGCACATATTCTTCATCGCTAAAACCGCTACCACTTCCGGCAGTAGCTTGCACATAAACGGCATGTCCATATTTTACAAATTCAGCGGTACCGGCGGGTGTAAGTGCCACACGGTTTTCATTGTTTTTAATTTCTTTGGGTACTCCAATAATCATGTTATATTTTTTTTTAAGGGTGCAAAATTAGGCAGAAAACTTTGGAATTAGGATATTGATCGCCTCGGCGAATGGGATTTGGGGAATCGAGATTCTGGATTTAGTTCGCCGCGGTGAATTGGCGTAAGCCCCTATTTCCTGAATCCTAGCCTACTTCTTAGGTAAAATCTGTCCCTTTATATAAATAGTATGGGGCTGATTAATGGAGTTGCTATATACCAAAAAACTTTTGAGGTTGCTCCCCAATGGTCTATCCTTCGAGTTAAATTTAACAGTGATTGAACCCTCTGCTCCAGGTGCAATAGGTTCTTTTGTAAAAGCTGAAACTAAACAACCACATGAAGGTGAAACTTTATTAATAATAAGCGGTTGGTCGCCACTATTTTTGAAACTAAAAGTATGGGTAACTATGGTACCTTGTTTAATACTGCCAAAATCATACTTCTCACTTTCGAACTCAATATTTGGCCCACTCAATTCAACAATTGCAGTAAATAATAAAATGGCTATTCCTTTCAGCATTATAATTTGGAGGTACTTTGCGTGCAAAGGTAAACTATGTAGCACCAAATTTCCTAATTTGACAAGCCTTTGTTATTGCAGTTCTTGTTGGTTAATGGTGAATTCCCATTTCAGTTCCCCTTTTGTGTTATAACACTTAATTAGTAGGTTTCTGTTATTCTTACCTCCTGAAACGGTGAGTTGGCAATAGTTGGGTTCGGTAATTAGTGTTTGCTGTATTCGCAAAAGGTTAACAGTCTCTTTGGTTTTCAACACATTACTTCCTTTGCTGGTCATAGGCGAACAAGTAAGTTCATAATATATCTTTCCATGGGGTTGTTCAGGTTCGTCCTCTTCGGGGTTATCGCCTGTATTTTTTTCGTTCGTTTTAGTTTTCTTTTCTTTTTTCTTTTTTTCTTTCACAGGTATGGGGTCAACCGCCATTTGAGAGCTGTCTGCAATTTCCAATTTTAATATTTCGGTGTGGTGCCTATCCCCGCTTAAAAATACAATTCCCGCTATTTTCATCTGGGTAATAAAATCTAACAATTCTTTTCGTTCTTTTAAATAGTATACATACGATTCTTGGTCAGTATTGGTATTGAGGAATTGGCCGCCCATTACTACAAACTTGAATGATGCTTTGGAAGCTAACAGTGATTGTTTAAGCCAATCAAGTTGGTGAGAACCTAACTGTGTTTTGTGTGATAACAAACTATCGGGCATATCGTCTTCATCCCTGAAATACCTGTTGTCCAATAAAAAAAAATCGCAGTCGCTCCATTGCATTTTACTATATATACCTTCTCCATCTTGTCCATAAGTTTTGTTACCCCAATATTCCTTAAAGGTATTTAGGGTTATATTTTTTAGACCATAAGTTTTGCCAGAATTATTGGGCCCAAAGTCATGGTCGTCCCATATTGCATAGTTGTTTTTGGTGGCCAATAATTTGTGTAGTTCCTTTTGTTTGCGGGTATGGAAATATCTATATTTAATTCCACTCTCGCTGCTCATATCCACTTCACGCAAATAGGTATTGTCGCCTAACCAAAGCATAAATTGTCCTGGAGTTTCGGCCATACTTTTAAATATTTGCGGATTCTGCCCATAGGGTTCGCCCGGACGGTCGTATATAGAATCGTTGATATAGGCACACGACCCTGTTACAAAACTAAATGAGGGTGCCTCTTTACGCCATTCCCATAGTTCCTTTGTTCTAAACTTAAGAGGGATATCATTTTTATAATGAATATCGTCAAGAATTAATTTATAAGTATAGGTTTTGCCGGGTTCTAAATTGGGAATTATAAACTTGCAAATATTTTGGTCGCAGATTTCATTGGCCTTTGTATAATGCGATACCTCTCCTTTTTGTGTGGTATCGGAGTCGCAGGTATAGGTAAGTTTAATTCTTTTGGCACATTTGGTCATTACCCATACCAAACATTCACGATGCTCGGCATAACCCAGCATAGGTCCAGCCAATACGCGAGGTGCCTGTGAAAATATAAATTGGTTGACAACGAGAAAAATGCTAAGGGACAGGAGAATCCTTTTGTTCATGCTGCAATATTAAATAGAAAAGCACTACAAAATGATTGTTGTTTTATTATCATTGTGTGGATATGCAACTGTCACCCTGAGTTAATCGAAGGTCAATAATTAAAGCCTCCAACGCTTCGATTAACTCAGCGTGACAGTATTATATATTCTTCAAAACACTGGTAGCTTTGCCTAACAAAGGCAATAGTACAAAAGTAGCCAATGCCCAACACCATCCGCAATATGCACCCACTATTATAGCAATAAGAATACAATAGATTGGATATGTAACCAATAACATTCCAAAGAAAACCGAATCGTAAAACACAGAGTTCTTGGTAAATTTGGCAGCTAGGTTTTTAACTGGGAAAAAGAGTGGTGCATTGAGCAAAAATCCTAGCAAAGCAGGTAATCCCAAGAGTATATAATATAATACTTTGCTGCTTCCTTTTACTGCTTTGAACATTTCAAAATCGCCACGGTGGAATTGGTTTTCAAATGCCAAGTCGCTTATATCACCGGGTTTTTCTACAATGTTAGGTTTGAGTTGTTCGTATAATAATTGGTTGAATTTGAGAATATTTTTCCCATTCATTTCGGTGCTTTCAAATTGATTTGCGGTAATAGGTTCGCCAAACTTAAGTATTAATCTTTTGCCAAATAATCTGTAAGAACTTATACTAATGCCCACAGGTTGTACTATTAAATCGTGTCCAATCTGCGGATGGTTCCAACCTTGAAAAGCCAAGCGGGCTGTACCTTTCTTTAAAGGTCGAAGTTTCCACTCATTAATACATAAACCTTCGGAGAATATGAGAACGGCTTCCTTATTTATCATCACACTTTTGCTGGCATTAAAAGTCTCGTCGTTCAAGCTCAAGTTTTCTTTGCCTTCGCTTAATCTATATATAGGAATGGCATTGATGGCCTCCAATATTTTGCGGGCACGTGGTTTTTTAAACACATCGCCTCGGGTGAGTATATGCACGGGCACATCGAACAAAGAGCAAAGCGTAACTCCATCTATAAATGCATCAGGGTGGGTGCAAGCCAAAATTATAGGGCCGGGTTTCTTTAATACTTCTGGCTTGTTTATATATATTTTTCTGTAGAAAAGCATACGGGTAAGCGTGGCCATAAAAGCACAAAATCTGTATATCATGCTGCAAATGTATTGACAACTTACCTTGTTTGCGGTTTGGATTTGACAAGTTTTGTCGGTTTGCGTCGATTTGACAACTTTGCTTGTTGAAAGGATGACTTTGAAAAATCGTAGATATAAACCGTGAAATAGCAAAAAATTAATAAGGTGAATATGCATATATTGTAAAAATAGACCCTATTAGCTAAATATTGCAACTACTTTCACCAAACTTTAATTTTTCGGACAAAAAGTTAGATGCTTTTTTTAGATTTTGCTTCATTCACTGGTCTATTTCAGCATTTGAGCCATCATTTTATAAAATTTAGTATCTATTTTTACAATTCTTATTCACATTTGCCTTTTCAGAGCACAAAATCAAACTATCTTTGCCCACCATATAATAAACCCTAAAAATCCCTTATGCGTTTCAAAGCCCTAGAACTTATCGAGTCACGTAAACCACTCGAAGTAAAACCTCCACAAAGACTGAGCGATATTTTTGCCATCAATGTATTTGGCGACGAGAATATGAAAGCACACTTAAGCAAAGAAGCTTATAATGCCATTAAAGATTCTATTAAAAACGGTTCCTCCGTCGACCGAAAGTATGCTGACCAAATTGCTACTGCCATGAAGCAATGGGCTATATCAATGGGTTGTACGCATTATACACATTGGTTCCAACCTCTTACGGGCACTACAGCCGAGAAACATGATTCATTCTTCGAGCCCGATTCAAACGGTAAAGCTATGGAGAAATTTAGTGGGAATGCCTTGGTGCAGCAAGAACCCGATGCATCCAGTTTTCCCAGTGGCGGGATTCGTAATACTTTCGAAGCCCGCGGCTATTCAGCATGGGATCCTTCGTCGCCAGCTTTTTTAATTGACAATCCCAGTGGTAAAACATTATGTATTCCTACCATATTTGTAAGTTATACTGGCGAAGCTCTCGATTATAAAGCACCTTTGCTCAAAGCATTGAACGCCCTTGAAGAAGTTACTGTTGATATTTGCCGCAGCTATTTCGACCGTGATGTGCGTAGGGCTCATGCATCGTTGGGTATAGAGCAAGAATATTTTTTGGTGGACGAAGCCTTGCACAATGCCCGCCCCGATTTGGTATTAACAGGCCGCACACTTTTGGGACATGCCCCTGCCAAGGGACAACAATTGGAAGACCATTACTTTGGTTCCATCCCTGAGCGTATTCATAGTTATATGGTAGATGTGGAATGCGAAGCCATTAAACTGGGCATCCCTTTAAAAACCCGACATAATGAAGTAGCTCCCGCACAGTATGAGTGTGCTCCTATGTATGAAGAAGTGAATTTAGCAATAGACCACAACCAATTGTTGATGGATATTATGGAACGCATTGCACGCAAACATAGCCTAAAAGTATTGCTGCACGAGAAACCCTATGCAGGAGTAAATGGCTCGGGCAAGCATAACAATTGGAGTATTATAACAGATACAGGGGTGAACTTATTATCACCTGGCAAAACACCCAAGAACAATTTGCAGTTCCTTACTTTCTTTATCAATACTATTAAAGCCGTTCACGACCATGCAGATTTGTTGAGGGCTTCCATTGCCCATGCGGGTAACGACCACAGGCTAGGAGCCAACGAAGCACCACCTGCTATCATGTCGGTATTTATTGGTAGCCAACTTACCAAAGTATTGAACGACTTTAAAAAAGAATATAATAAAATAGGTCGCCCTCGTTTAGAGCAAGACTTAAAACTTCAGATAAAAAAGATACCCGAAATACTATTAGACAATACGGACAGAAACCGCACCAGTCCTTTTGCGTTTACGGGAAATAAATTTGAGTTTAGGGCAGTGGGCAGTAGTGCCAATTGTGCCAATTGTATGATAGTACTAAATACTATTGTTGCACAACAACTCAAGGAATTTAAAGCAGAGGTGGAGCAACTAATGAAAGACGGAGAGGCCAGCCAAAACAATGCTATCATTACCATCTTGCGTAAGTACCAAACTAAAAGCAAACGGATATTGTTTGAAGGAAATGGGTATAGCGATGAGTGGGTGAAAGAAGCCGAAGAACGTGGATTGAGCAATATTAAAACTACCCCAAAAGCCTTGGATGCTTATATGAGCAAAGCATCAAAAAAATTATTTGCCAGTAGTGGGGTATTCAGCGAACGTGAGCTGGAAGCCCGCCACGAAATTATGCTAGAAACTTATGTGAAAAAAATACAGATAGAAAGTCGTGTATTGGGCGAAATAGCCACCACACAGGTAATTCCTGTCGCATTAAAATACCAAACCGAGCTTGCCAAAAATATTGAGGCACTTAAAAATGCAGGTCTAAAAGCAGAACATTATAAAACACAAATGGATATGGTAGTAGGAATTAGCAACCATATAAAAAGTATAAAAACCGCAGTAGATGATATGACGGAAGCCCGCCGTGTGACTAATAATGTGGAAGACATGCACAAGCGTGCAATAGATTACTGCGATAAAGTAAGACCATACTTAGATTTGATACGTGAACATGCTGATGAGCTTGAATTTATAGTGGAAGATAAAATGTGGGTATTGCCAAAGTATAGGGAGTTGATGTTTGCGAGATAATAACTAGTATTAAGTGGTCAGTTGTTAGCAGGCTATTCGGCGGCTTGTAGTTAACACCACGTTTTTTTATCATATTTGCAATACAAACATTTTATCTGTAATACTGTTTAGTATGATATAATTTGTATTTAGTTATTAAAATCTTAAACAACTATTGTTATGAAAAAAGGCGATATTAAAAGAATCCTTGTTCCCGTTGATTTTTCTGAAACATCAGAAATTTCCTTGGTTGAGGCCATGACGCTGGCCAAACGTTTGAGTGCAGAAGTTTTTATTCTGCATGTTATTGAATCGAGCGGTTATTACTATTCTATTTTTCCTGAGAAAAGTGTTGCACTGCCTTCATTTAACGAAGTAAAAAAGGCGGTTAATCAAAAGATGGAGATTCTACAGGGAAAACTTGCCAAAAAATATGGTGTTACCATACATCCCTTTATAGTAAATGGCCATATCGATACCGAGATTATAGCCCTTGCTAAAAAGAAAAAAATTGATATGATATTCATGGGAACCCATGGTGCATCGGGTTATAAGGAAGTATTTATAGGCAGCAATGCCCAGCATGTAGTTACGCTATCCAATGTTCCTGTTATAACCATCCAGCAAAAAAAGGACAAAGCAGGTTTCAAAAATATATTGATTCCTATCGACGATTCTTTGCATAGCCGTGAAAAAGTAAACATTGCCATGCTCATTGCTGAAACTTTTAAATCGTATATCCATTTAATCGGACTGCCCGAAACTAAGGATGAAGAGGAAGTGAACAAGATTAATATTAAACTTGCCTCAGTTGAAAAAATTATTAACGATAGCAAATTAGGTTATAAAACAACAGTAGTGCACGGAAAAAATTTGGCGAAAGCTGCTATTAAATATGCCAAAGAAAATAATTGCGATTTGATTGTGATAAACACAGGTCACGAATCGCAGACTGGAATATTTTTGGGTGCCTTGGCTCAACAGATTGTTAACCACTCTAGCATACCTGTTTTAAGTTTTAAGCATTCAGAAGATCATTATAGTGCTGATACGCCTGCTTTTGGGATTTGAAGAAGGAGTAAGGAATAAGTGTTAAGTACTTATCCTTTACTACTTATTCCTTACCCCTATATATATTGTGGATACATTTGCAAAACTCCCCAAAAACTTCACATCCTATTAACATACCTTTGCATCCCATAAAGTACGCAACATTAGCGTTGGCGTGGTTTTTTTATGGAGAAAGTAAAATATATATTTGTAACCGGTGGCGTTACCTCTTCCCTTGGCAAAGGCATTATTTCAGCATCGTTAGCCAAACTATTACAAGCACGTGGCTATTCAGTCACTATACAAAAGTTCGACCCCTATATCAACTTAGACCCTGGCACATTAAATCCCTATGAGCATGGCGAATGCTATGTAACCGACGATGGTGCCGAAACCGATTTAGACCTCGGCCACTATGAGCGTTTCCTCAATGTGCCCACTAGTCAGGCTAATAATGTTACCACTGGACGCATATATCAATATGTAATTGATAAAGAACGCGAAGGTGCATACTTGGGCAAGACCGTTCAAGTAATTCCGCATGTTACCGACGAGATAAAACGCCGTATGCAATTGCTGGGAAATACAGGGCAGTTTCAAATTATTATAACAGAAATAGGAGGTACCGTAGGTGATATAGAAAGCCTTCCATATATAGAAGCCGTGCGACAACTGAAATGGGAAATGGGCCACGATGATTGTATGGTAATACATCTCACACTTGTTCCCTATTTGGCCGCAGCGGGCGAACTGAAAACCAAACCTACTCAGCACTCCGTAAAGTTATTATTAGAATCGGGTATACAACCCGATGTATTGGTATGCCGCACTGAGCATGCCTTGAGCGATGAGATACGTAAAAAAATTGCACTGTTTTGTAATGTAAACCGCAATGCGGTAGTAGAAAGTATGGACGTGGAAACTATATATGATGTGCCCATGAAAATGCTGAAAGAAAAACTGGATCGTACCGTATTGGCAAAAATGAAATTGCCACTAAAAAACGAACCCGAGCTGGAGCATTGGAAAGACTTTTTGTGGAAACTCAAAAATCCAAAGATGGATGTTGAGATAGGTTTGGTAGGGAAATATGTAGAATTACCAGATGCCTATAAATCGATAGTAGAAGCATTTATACATGCGGGTGCACAGCGTGAGTGCAAAGTGCATTTACGTTATATACACAGCGAAGGTATTACAGAAGAAAACGCAAAGTATAAACTCGGCCACCTTGACGGTGTATTGGTAGCACCAGGTTTTGGCGATAGAGGCATAGAAGGAAAAATAGAAGCTATTAAATATGTGCGTGAAAATAACATCCCCTTCTTTGGTATATGCTTGGGGATGCAATGTGCGGTAATTGAATTTGGACGCAATGTATTAAAAATGAAAGATGCACATAGCACCGAAATGAACCCCAAAACCAAGCATGCCGTGATAGATATGATGGCTGAGCAAAAGAAAATTTCGCAAAAAGGAGGAACCATGCGTTTGGGCAGTTACCCATGCACTTTATCCAAAGGTTCAAAAGCATTAACTGCTTATGGCAAAGCAAACATAAACGAACGCCACCGGCACCGCTACGAGTTTAATAATAAATTCCAACAAGAATTTATCGATGCGGGCATGTCGTTTACAGGTATTAATCCCGAAACAAACTTGGTTGAAATAATAGAACTTAATAAGCATCCCTATTTCTTAGCAGTGCAATATCATCCCGAATTAAAGAGCACAGTTGAAACACCACATCCTTTGTTTGTTCGTTTCATTAAAGCTGCACAGGAGCATAAGTTGGCGGATAGATAATGCATATAATGGTTAATGCGTTACAGCTGATTTTTTCGGATGCCAGTGGTTGTGTGTTTTCACCAATCACTAAAATACAGATAGTATAAACTATTAGGCAAATATATATTCAGAACATTATGCTAGTGGTATTTGTCATACCGAGTGGGCGAGGGATCTACGATGTTAGGCATTAGTGTTTCGCTTAATAAGTAGTAGAGGTCTCCTTCGTCGACATGACAAAACAACTGCGTCTCGAGTGCATTACATATTATTATATAGTTATAACAAACGTAACATACCTCTTCCAATCTACGTCCCTAAACGCTATTCGCCGCGGCGAACTAAATCCCGAATCCTAGCCCTATATTTGCACATTAAATGCAGTTCGTCAATCCCGGTTTTTTGTGGGCCATGCTGGCGGTATCCTTACCGATACTCATACATTTGTTCAATTTTAGGCGGTTCAAGCGGGTTATGTTCACCAATATCAGCCTGCTTAGGAATATTCAAATTGAAACCAAAAATAGACAAAGAGTCAAAAACCTACTGATACTTTTAGCACGTTGTTTGGCCATTATATTTTTGGTGATGGCATTTGCCCAACCTTTCATTCCTGCCAGCAATCAGAATACCGATAACCGCCGCCGTGCCGTAAGTGTATATATAGATAATTCTTATAGCATGAACGCCACAGGCAGCAGCGGCGACCTTTTGCAAACAGCCAAGAACCGTGCAAGAGAGTTGGTGAAAAGCATGCGTGAGACCGATCGTTTCCAGATATTGAGCAACGATTTCACGGGCAAAGGCCAGCATTTATTAGGCAAAGACGAAGCACTGGCAGCTATCGATGAAGTGAAATTGAATCCAGTAAGTCGTTATATGTCGGCCATTATGGAAAGGCAGAAAGAAGCG
This sequence comes from Bacteroidota bacterium, assembly GCA_034439655.1. Lineage (NCBI taxonomy): Bacteria > Pseudomonadati > Bacteroidota > Bacteroidota bacterium. Next base: position 10,980 of record JAWXAU010000057.1, read on the forward strand.
TTGAGCCGAGCAACTGGCATGCGTAAGATGGCTATTATGGTTAGCGATTTTCAAAAGACCACCGCCGATATTTCAGCATTGAAACCTGATAGCAATATACAAACTTTATTGGTGCCACTTAAGGCCAATGAAGTGCAAAATGTTGCGATAGATTCTTGTTGGTTCGAGAGCCCTTTTATACAATTGAATGGTGCCAATAAACTGATGGTTTCTATTAAAAACTATGGCGAACAAAATATAGAAAATGGTTCTATCAGTTTGAAGTTAAACGGAAAACAAAAAGCAGTTTCAGGATTCAATTGCGGAAAGCATACAAGTGCCACAGCAGTATTATCTTTCACATTAGACCAAGCAGGATGGCAGAGCGGAGAGCTGGCCATAGTAGACAATCCCATTACGTTCGACGATAAGTTTTATATAGCTTTTGAGTCGGCCAAAAACTATAATATATTATGTGTGAATGGCAACGCAGAATCATCTGCAATCAATAATGTTTTTGCAACGGAGCCTGTGTGTAAGCTTACCAATTTACCTGAGAGTAGAATAGATTATCAACTATTATCAAAAAGCGATTTGGTGATATTAAATGGGTGCAATGAAATTAGTAGCGGTACTATTGATGAGCTTAATAAGTATATGAATAAAGGAGGGGATCTTATGGTGTTTCCGGGTGTGAAAGGAGTAGATAAATTGAATAATTTAGTAGTAGCCTATCAATTAAAATATATAGAAAAGCCATCTGAAATAAAAACTGAGGTAGAACAAATTAATGAACAAAGTAATTTGTTTGCGGGAGTATATGAAAAAAAATCGCAGCAAGATGAATTGCCCACCGTAAAAAAGTTTTATAAGATAGAAGCGGGAAATTCATCAGGATTTGAACCAGTGATGAAACTAAAAAACGGAGGTTGGTTTGCTATACAATCAAAAGCAGGTAAAGGTAAAATCATAATGGTAGCATCGCCGCTATTGCCCGATTGGTGTGGTTTGGCACAAAGTCCTTATTTTATTCCGATGATGTTGAAAGCAGCATTTATTAGCAAACCGATAGGGAACTTATTTAATAGAATTGGAGGCAATGGATTGGTACCTTTGGGCGTAGAAGTATTGAAAACGGAGAAAGGGGTTAAGCTATCCAAAGATAAATTGGAATTGGTTCCCGAATTATTGAACCGCAATGGCGAAACATTTTTATATACTGCCGACATGATGAAAGAGGCAGGAAATTATATATTGGCGGCGAATAATATGAACCCTGCCATTGCTTATAATTATAATAACTTGGAAAGCGATATGAGTTGTTACGAAGCAGCAGATATAGAAAAACAAATTACCAATACCAGTATAAAACTTATTGAAAATAGCGATCAAAAACTAAACGATGGACTGAGCCAACTTGCACTGGGCACGCAGCTTTGGAAGGCATTTATATGGCTTGCATTACTGATGGTTATGATAGAAATTGCACTCATTAAATTTTTGAAATGAAAGCACATATATATTTAAAAAACTGCATCCTCCACCACATTGGACATCCTTTGCATAGTAAGCAAATAGATATGGAGGTGCAAGATGGAATCATTTCGCAAATGGGCGAAAGTATTATATCAACAGCCACAGAAATAATTGAAAATGCACATATATCTGCGGGCTGGTTCGATATGCGGGTAAGCTTTTGCGACCCAGGAAATGAGCATAAAGAAGATTTAATAAGCGGTGCAAAAGCAGCAGCGGCAGGAGGTTTTACAGGTGTGGCTACTTTGCCAAATACCGTGCCTGTTGCCGATAATAAATCGCAGATCGAATATCAGAAAAACATTCAACGCGGTGGACAAATGTTGGCGACTGATATATATCCAATGGGGGCATTAAGTGTGGGCTTACTGGGCAAAGACATGGCCGAGTTATATGATATGTTTCAAAGCGGTGCCATCGCATTTACCGATGGCGATAAAGCCCATACCAACAGCGGTTTGTTGATGCGATGTCTGCAATATGCAAAAGTTTTCGGGGCACCTATTGTCGTTATGGCGAACGACGAGGAGTTGAGCAAAGGTGGAAAAATGCATGAAGGACTGGTGAGTGTAAATTTGGGACTAAAAGGTATTCCTGATATTGCAGAGACTGCACAAATACAAAAGTGTTTGGAGATAGTAAGATATACAGAAGGCAAACTCCATTTCAGTAAAGTATCAACTCCACAAGGTTTGCAATTGATAGCGGCAGCAAAAGCAGAAGGATTGAACGTAACTGCCGATATAAGTATTCAACATTTAATACATACCGATACAGCGTTAGAAAGTTTCGATACACATTATAAAGTGATGCCGCCATTACGTCCGCAAAATTATATAGATGCTATGATAAAGGCGATAAATGATGGTACGATAGATTGCATAGTATCCGATCATAAACCCGAAAATATAGAAAACAAGGCAGTGGAATTCGATTATGCGGCCACGGGTTGTATAGGCACGCAAACATTATATAGTGCTTATCAAACTTATTTGGCAGATAAGATAAGCTTGAATATTTTTGTCAAGGCTGTATCTAACAATCCCAGAAATATATTAAACCTTCCTGCGATACAGATAGAGCAAGGTGCGGCAGCCAACCTCACTGTATTTGACCCAACAGAAAAATGGATATATAATAAGCAGAACAATCTTTCCAAATCATATAATACACCATTTGATAATATGGAATTTACGGGCAAGGTTTTGAAGGTTATAAAATAAATTGGTATAAATTATAAAAGATTGTTGTAATTTTGAAGAATTATGAGTAATATTATTGAACGCATTACATGCAACCCTGATATTTGTGATGGAAGACCCACGGTTAGAAATACTCGTTATACAGTTGATTTAGTTCTTGACTTAATGGAATGGGAGCAGGCATGAGCGAGGACGAAATAATTCTAGATTATCCAGCAATGGAGAAAGGAGATATTAGGGCGTGTCTTTTGTTCACATCCAAGCTACTTAAATGCAAATCAATTCACCATATTTCTGCATGAAGTTTGAACTTTTGGTGGTAAAAAATAACTTGATAGAATTAAACAATACTGAGTTATTGCTTTCGAAAATTAATGTTCAAAAAAAATCGTAAGTCGTACTCGCCGCAGCGAGGTAAATTGTAAATCCCCACGCATATTTGCAACACTAAAAACCATATAATACCGAATGATTCTTACCGACAAACAAATTCTTGACGAAATATCCAAAGGCACTATCCTTATTGAACCCTTTAGACCCGACTGCATGGGCACCAATAGCTACGATGTGCATTTGGGGCGATACTTGGCCACTTATCAAAACCGTGTGCTCGATTCAAAGCAACATAATAAAATAGATGAGTTCACCATACCCGAAGAAGGATTTGTATTGCAACCCGGTACTTTATATTTGGGTGTAACGGAAGAATATACCGAAACCCATGCCCATGTTCCATTTTTGGAAGGTAAATCCAGTACTGGACGATTGGGAATTGATATACATGCTACTGCAGGAAAAGGCGATGTTGGGTTTTGCAATACCTGGACACTCGAAATTTCTGTAGCACAACCAGTGCGAGTATATGCAGGTATGCCAATCGGTCAGCTTATATATTTTGTAATAGCTGGTGAAGTAGATAATTATTATAATAAAAAGCGTGATGCCAAATACAGCACCCGCACGGTGAAACCTGTAGAGTCGATGATGTGGAAGAATAAGTTTTAAGTCTGATGATTTTGTCCAAGTACCATTAATATTTTAGTACCTTGAAAAAACATCTAATTGTTCTAATAGTATTATATGCATTATTAGCGTTACTGTCATTAAATAGACATTCAAAAGCAGTATTATATAGTTTTACTTCCGAAATTTGGGCAGATAGAGCGGGGTACTTTGTATATATGCCGGCTACTTTTATATATAATTGGGATGCTGATAAACTACCTAATGGTATTACAAAAAAACAGGTTTTGGGTTTGCAATAGATTCAGCAACCCATAAAATAGCAACCAAGCACCCTTATGGTACCGCACTTTTAGCTACCCCATTTTGGTTAATAGCCCATCTGCTATCGCCCGCTAATGATGGCTTTAGTATATATTATCAAAAGGCAATCAATTTTTCTGGCGTGTTCTATTTCCTAGTAGGGATTTATTTTATTTTCCTACTTCTTATACGCAAATTTCCGCCTTGGGTTGCTTGGCTTAGTTGCCTGTGTATTGCTGGCGGATCAAGCGTTTTGTACTATTCAGTGATAGAAGGAGGGATGTCCCATATATATAGCTTTGCCGTTTTTTCTATACTCATATACCTCATTGCAGTAAATGGTTTTAATACAAAATGGGCTTATATAAAGGTAGCTTTACTAGCTACTTTAATCATTATTATCAGACCAATTAATATATTATTCTTGATTCCAGTTTTAATGTTTTATGGTATTGAAACTGGTGAACAGAAGCAGCGTTTAAAATTGCTTTTAGATAAGCGTATGTTTATGTAGGGCCTACCTATTGTTATTATTCTGCTAATTCCCCAATTGTATTACAATTATTATTGTAACGGACATCTCAGCTTAGATTCCTATCAACAAGAAGGATTTATATATAAGTTTTCACCCTTTATAGCCACAGTTGCATTTTCGCCCAATAATGGATTATTTTGCTATGCACCTATTTTGCTTGTTATATTTGGATTCACTACATATAAAGCACTGAAAAAAGAAGCAAATATGTTATTTCCCACACTATTAATATTGTTTTATATTTATCTATATGCATCTTGGTCTTCATATAATTTAGGTTGTAGTGTTGGTCATCGAGCATTTACTGATATAATGCCACTATTGTCAGTTCCAATTGCAGCAATTATATATAGTAAGAGGCGATATTTGTTTATTCCAACATTTATTGTATTGGTAGGCTATACTACCATGCTCACTATTGTTTGGCCTGGTAGCTATTTTGGTAATAGCGACTGGAATTGGGAATGGTTATGGAATTTTCTTATAACTAGTTTCTGATATTGTACACTATGCTAAAAAAGATATATATATTATTGTTTAGTCTTCTTATTGGGTTTTTTACTTTTGCTCAAATAGTCAATTATCCTGCTAAAAAAATAGAAATTCAACATGGATTTAGTGCAAATTATTTTACTAACTCTGAATTAAACTTTAAATCACATAATCATTTTTCTACTAATTTTAGCCTTAGTAAATCCAATCAAATATTTTCGATTGGGACAATTTTTGGGAGCACGAAAAATGATAATTTAAATTTTTTCAAAGGTGGAATATTTTCTTATCAGTATTTTCCAAACAAAACAAACAAGCGTTTCAACTTTTATTTTATATACGATTTTATATATACATTTGAAAAAAGTGGATGGGAAAGAGAAATGCAATTCTCAGGAAACAATGAACATGTAACTTTTAACAGCCCCTGGCATTCACTGAAGAATCAGGTAGGATATGGGTTCAACGTGAATATATATAAAGGGTTTTATCTCACACAAAGTATGAGTATAGGGATTGAATATTATAATTTTGTGAGCAAGACTGTGGTAAAAAACCAACCACAATTATCGAGTACCTATTCAAGTGGGAATATTTTTTCGGGTTCGGGCACTAGTAGTTTGTTGAAATTAGGAATGGGTTATCATTTTAAGAAATGAAAAGAATTTTTATATATCTTCTGCTCATTCAAATATGTTGTACTACTTGCAAGCGTGAATCGTTCAACGACAAATGGGAATTAACTTTCAGCGATGAATTTACAGATACGGTATTGAATAGGAAGGTGTGGAAGACGAATTTCGTGTGGGAGTATCCAGAAGATCAACAAAAATATATTGATTCAGCATTTATAATAAAAGATGGGATTATGCATATTGTCACAAAAAGTGATACCGTGATTGGTTTGGTGGGTGGAAAAGACCATCAATTCTATTATTCTTCAGGAATTATTCAATCGTCTAGGTCATTTGAACAACTATATGGTTATGTAGAAATTAATTGTAAAGTACCATCGGGTATTGGATTCTAGTCATCTTTCGGGATGATGTCAAAATATGCGTGGCCTCCAGAAATTGATATTTTCGAAATTAGTGGACTTAGACCCAACAGGGTGAGTATGACAAATCATTTTGGGAATAGAAATGGGAATGAAAAGCAAACTAGTGGAGCATTTAACGGGTCTGATTTTTCGAATAATTTTCACAAATTTGCACTTGAATGGGATCCAAAAAAAATTATGTGGTATGTTGATGAGATAAAAGTATTTGAAACAGATTATGGAATACCAGATTTAAAAATGTTTTTGGTTTTAAGTGTAAGTTTGGGTGGAGGAAAATTCTCTGGAAAAGTTGATAATACTACGCCTTTGCCAAGTACCACCGATGTAGACTATATAAGAGTTTACAAGCAAAGAAAATAATACAACGACGATCAATTAATCATTTACTCCCAATACACCACCCACCCATCACAGCCCCAATAGATAATACTACAGACAAAAATATATATAATACCGCCACTGCCCATTTATCGTTTTGTATATATTGTAATATCTCTAAACTAAATGCCGAAAAAGTAGTGAAGCCACCCATAAAACCTGTAATGAGTATTAAACTCCAATCATTGGGCAAGCCTTGTTTTTTAAGATACGATGCTGCAAGTCCTGCTAAAAAACAACCTATAATATTAACACTAAAGGTAGGCCAGGGCCAAGTATTCATATTAAATGCAGGTAATAATTTGCCTACCAAAAAGCGGAGCAAGCTGCCCACTGCACCACCAAGCATTACATATATATAAGTTCTCATTGCTATATATTTTTTTGTTCCGCTAAAAACACTTCACTGCAATATTTTATTGATTCGGTCATAGGTATAAATTTAAACCCCAACTCACGTTTTATTTTGTCTGATGAATACTTACTTTCTAAAAGTGCCGTTCTTGCAAGCTCTTTGGTAACAATGGGTTCCTTGCCAGTGAGATAACTATATACACCAAATATTCGCCAGCCAATTTCTGATAAAAAAGGACCAATGTATATATGCGGTCTTTTCTTTTTAAGATTGTCAGCTATCATATTAAAGCAATCGAGAATACTTAAATTTTCACCAACCATTACATAACGCTGTGCTACGATATCACTTTCCATTAATTGTATCATAGCGTTTACCACATCACGCACATCCACATAACCGCCACCGCCTTTGGTATAAAACGGCAAACCTTTATATATATTATAATACATCCGGCCATTGCTTCGCTGCCAAGTGCCTGGCCCGTTTATAATACCGGGGTTAACCATTGCTGCTGGTAAGTCTTCCTCAATGCCACGCCACACTTCCATTTCGGCTTTGTATTTACTAATGGCATAGTTTGAATTATTTCCTGATGTTTCCCATTTGGTATCTTCATCTATTGCTTCCACACCCGATTGTGAACGACCCAATGCCGCTACCGAACTAGCATATATTAATTTCTTAACTCGTAGTGCCAACGCAGTGTTCACCACATTGGCCGTGCCTTCCACATTCACTTCCATCATCAGGTCGCGGTCTTTTTGCTTGAATGAAACCAAGGCCGCACAATGATATATATAATCACAGCCCCGCATGGCGTTTTCTAAAGAAATTATATCATTGATATCACCAAGTACCCATTGTAGTTTTTGTAAATGTTCAGGTGTTATACTATTAAGTTTGCTTACCAATTCAAAATCCGAAAAATCGGTTTGCACACGTTTAATAGCACGCACTTCTTTACCCTGCAAAAGCAATTTGCATATAAGCCAAGTGCCTACCAATCCACTACCGCCGGTTACGAGTATCATGGTGCAAATATAGGGGTCGGTTCGCCGCGACGAACGTGATACGGTTCGTCGTGGCGAATGGGGTGCTGACGCGGGATTGTAATGTGAGTTGGGATTCTACGTGCAGTGTGAGAAAATGAAATGCAATGATTATAATTTTGGTATATGTATTCTAGTCATACTTGTATTATTATTTCTCTATTCTTCGCCTGCCTCGCCGGCACGGCCTTCATTTTTGATGGCAAAATGAAGCAAAAACCTTTTTTTCTTACCTAGGCGATTTTTGCTTGGGAGGCCCAATGCAAAATCACGGTTCAACCACAGCCACTTATCTTATATGCAGTGTGGTTATGTTTCAGAGTTTTCATAATTAGTGAGTTTTAATACCATTTCTTAAACTATAATAGTTCTCCGTCTGTGGCGGATTTAGTTTTTAGAATGGTAATGCCGAACTACAACCCGAAAGCATTCGGGATTAGTCCCGCTTTTTTTGGACTATTATATATTGAGTTTCGGTATAAGTGCTGTGGTCGCCCGTGTATCGCTGGGTAAGCAAAAATATCTTCCAACTATGGCATTGTGGCAAGTATTAGAGCTTAGGTGCCTGCCATACCGGGTCTTAAATATTACGTAATATTCTAAAATTATGTTCGGAGTATATTTATACCATAATTTTTAACTAATGATTTTAAACACTTCTAAAATCTTAAATCGTTATTCCTTATTCTTAAATCAATTTAGATATTAGACTTATTTATATAGGATTTTGTCCCCCCGAATCCTAAATCACAAATCATCAAATTGTAAATATTAGATTCCCATATCTTTCAAATGCTGCTCCAAATGGTACTCATCTGGAATTAAAACATCTCGGGCTTTGCTGCCTGTAAAAGGCCCTACGATGCCAGCTTTTTCTAATTGGTCCATCAAGCGGCCCGCACGGTTATAGCCTAATTTTAATCGGCGTTGTAATAGTGATGTGGAGCCTTGCTGGTGTAGTACTATCATACGAGCAGCATCGGCAAACATCGCATCTACATCGCCTGCATCTATATCTTCTATACCACCTTCCATTTCGGGGTCTTTCACTTCGGGCAATCGGAAAGGTTCATGCCCGCGTTGGTTTCCTATATATTCTGCTACCCGTTCCACTTCGGGCGTATCTACAAATGCACATTGTACGCGTACCACATCATTTCCGTTTAATATAAGCATATCACCCTTGCCAATTAATTGGTCGGCACCATTGCCATCTAATATTGTTCTACTATCAATTTTGCTGGAAACTTTAAATGCAGCACGAGCAGGGAAGTTTGCTTTGATGGTTCCTGTTATCACATTCACACTGGGCCTTTGCGTAGCTAAAATTAAATGTATACCAATAGCACGGGCAAGCTGAGCAAGGCGGCCCACGGGGTATTCCACTTCTTTTCCAGCAGTCATCATTAGGTCGGCAAGCTCATCAATTACCACAACTATATAAGGCATAAAGTGGTGGCCTTGTTCTGGATTTAATTTACGCTCGAGGAACTTGGCATTGTATTCTTTCAAATTTCTCACACCCGCATCTTTCAATAGATCGTAACGTGTATCCATCAAAATACATAAGCTGTTCAATGTATTTACTACAAGTTTTGTATCGGTTATAATAGCATCTTGGTCGCCAGGAATTTTGGCCAAGAAATGTCGTTCAATGGTTTTATATAATGATAGCTCCACCTTCTTCGGGTCAACCAAAACAAACTTCAATTGCGATGGATGTTTCTTATATAATAGCGAAGTTATTATAACATTTATTCCAACCGATTTTCCTTGACCTGTAGCTCCAGCCATCAATAAGTGGGGCATTTTTGCAAGGTCGGCAACATATACATCGTTGCTAATAGTTTTACCAAAACATATAGGAAGGTCGGCATCCGATTGCTGAAATTTTGCACTGGCCAATAGCATTTTCATAGGCACCATTTCGGGGTTTTGGTTTGGCACTTCAATACCAATTGTCCCTTTGCCCGGTATAGGTGCGATAATGCGAATACCTAGAGCAGCAAGACTCAGGGCAATATCATCTTCCAAGTTTTTAATTTTAGAAATACGAACGCCCGCAGCAGGAACTATTTCATATAGGGTAACAGTAGGGCCAATGGTTGCTTTAATTTTTTCAATACCAATATTATAGTTTTTAAGCGTTTCAACTATAAGTTTTTTATTCTCCTCCAACTCATCCATGCTCACTTTGGTTTTGGTATCATCAAATTCTTTGAGTAAATCGAGCGTAGGTAATTTGTAGTCGCTGAATTCTAAAGTAGGATCATAAGGGGTGTCTATAGTAAATCTTTCAGGTCTTTCCGCATGCGGAGCTTCATCCGATTCAGGAGCAATCTCTAGTAAAGTTTCATCCGTTTTTTTTTTTTCTTTTTCTATGCCAACGTCCAAAGTAACCTCTGCTTCTGGTATGCTAGGTTCATCTGTTATTCCATAGGGGTCTTCTTTAATAATAAGTTTAAAATCATTGGGGTCTAAGGGCTGTTCATCGTCAATCTCGGGATGGGTAATATCTTCTTTATGGGTGTAATAGTCGTGGTTCTCGGGGGCTGTATTTCCCAAATCATCAACGGGCGGAATGGCAGTACCATCGGGCATTATAATCAAGGGTCTTGGGCGATGAAATTCGATATTCCATACCAAAACCGAAAATACCAAAGCATAAAAAATGAGAAATAATATAGCTCCAACCATGCCGAGTAATCCCTCCAAGTATTTGAAACCATGATATCCAAAAGCACCGCTCAAAAAATACCAATCGCCCACTGCATTGCATAATAGCCCAAAGGTGATGCTTGCCCATATCACGGTAAAAAAACTATATTTGAGTGTTTTAACAATGGGCAAAAACCAATGTTTGAAAAGCATTCGCCCACCCAGCAAAAAGAATAATAATACAAAAGCATACGAGGCTACTCCAAACCATTGGTGTATAAATACATGCGATATGATAGCTCCCAACCTACCCAACCAGTTATGGACGGCCTCGGGATTATAAGTTACAAACACATCCCAGCCAGAACCCAGCACCATACTTTGGTCGCTTTTCCACGTAAATAAAAATGACGTAAAAGCCAAAGCCAAATAAGCAGCGGTTAAAATAAAGAAAAGTCCAAGTATTTTATGGAACCTCGGGTCGAACAGAAACTCCCACCAAGCTTGCTTTGCAGGCTTAGCTTCGGGTTTTTCCTTTTCAAATTCTTCTGAAGGGACGGTATTTTCTAATTTCTTTTTGGCCAATTGTAAGAGTTACTTAAACCTTGCAAAAATAAATTGTTAAGCCACAATAGAGGTTTTGTTTTATGCACACGAAGGCGAAATAGTGGACAGGGAAATTTATAATAAAAAAAGCAGCTTTGCGGCTGCCTCATTGTCGTGCTACTATGAGTTATACCGAAACTCAATATATAATAGTCCAAAAAAAGCGGGACTAATCCCGAATGCTTTCGGGATTAGTTCGGCATTACCATTCTACAAACCTAATCCGCCACTGGCGGAGAACTATTATAGTTTAAGAAATGGTATTATTATTATAAAGGAAAGCGGACTGCTGCAAATATATTTCTGCCCGGGGCATTGATACCACTTGCAAAAGTGCGATACTGCGTGTCGAATATATTATCGATCCCAGCTTGTAATGTTATAAGTTTATGCACCTTGTAAGCGGCACGGAAATTTACCGTGAACCATGCAGGCATTCCCATAGCTGTTGCATATTGTTCATTATCTTCGCCAGCCAAATAGTAATCTTTCAGTTTTTTACTACTATTATAATTGATAAAGAAATTATAATTGAATTTATTATAACTATAAGTTAATTGTAAACGCAAATTAAGTGGAGCAATATGGTCGAGCGGGTAATCATTGCTATCAGTTTTAACTCTTCCATAAGTGTAGTTTAAGGCAAATGTTAGTAATAAATTATCAGCAATTTGAGATTTAATATTGGAAGAAAATCCATATATGTATGCACTGCGTTTGTTTTGGTTTGCTACCACTTTACTTAGTGTGCCATTATATAAAATAGAGTCTTGGTCATTATATTTAAATTTGGCTGAGACAATAGCATCCAAAAAATTAGTATAGTAGAGAACGTGCTCCCAACTGGTTTTTTTATTATATATTTTGGTGATGCCAAATTCATAATTTATAGTTTTTTCGGGTTTTAAATTATTGTTGGGAACAATTAATACGCCTGGAGCCGATTCGAATACTTTAGCCAAATCGTCAACATTGGGAGCACGGAAACCAGTAGACAAAAGCAAAGATAATTTTAAATCGTCGGAAGGATTATTGATGATACCAACACTTCCAGAATAGACAGGATTACTTTGGTCCACTTTATTGAAGGGCAAATGAAAAAATGAAGTATCAACAAAAGTGGCACGAAGAGCTATAAGTCCAACACGTATTCCATCAGTTAAAACCAGTTCTTTGTTTAGTTTCCATGTATGAGAAAAATAAAGAGCTGCATTGGTCATGGTATTCATCCCATCTGGATACCTAGTGTCAATTGGCTTGCTTTCACCGTTGGCAATATTCACCACATTGGCGGTCGACTTAAGACTATTATATTGTGCATCGAGTCCGAAACGGATATTGTGGTTTTTAATGATCCGCTGAAAGTCGAGATTGGCTCCCATTACATTTACATTCTCCATGCGGTGTTGAATTTCGTCTTTACCAAATCTTCGGGTATGGCGGCTTTCTTCAATGTTTTGGAAATTAATGCCTGCATGTATATTCTGAAAAAAGGAGGCTGGTTTGCTGATATTTAAATCATAAGCACCAAGCACTCGCATTTGTGGGCCATAATACCACTCAGCATATTTCAAACTTTTTCCTTCAGGGTCAGTTAGGCGGTCGTAGCGGGGAATATCGGTCGAGTTTGAATATTGAAGGTTTATGCCATGTGTAATATGTTCATTTTGTTTATAAGCAAATTTTTGAACTATATCATATTGAGAATATCCACTTTGGGTTTGTAAATAGCGGTCGGCATTTTTAACCAATGAGTCTTTTCCATTTATTCTCTCGACATAAAATGGGCGTTCTCCATAAGAGCCTGAATAAAATGGGTTTTGATTTTTACCACCTTTCAAATCGCCGAATGAAGAATAGGTAAGCGAGGTAAACGAAGCGAATTTTTTGCCGCCAATATTGAAATCAACGTGGTTGGTAAATTCATCGTCAACGCGACCGTGGCGAGTAAACGCATTTACTTTGATATGCTGTTTTTGACCCTCGCTTGCAAACTGTGCTTTTTTAGTATAAAGGTGAATAACGCCACCCAATGCATCGCTTCCATAAACTGTAGATGCAGGTCCGAATAGTACTTCAACTCTTTCAAGTGAATTGTTGTCGAGTGTTAGTATATTTTGTAAATGACCTGCTCTATATATGAGGTTGTTCATACGCACACCGTCTATCACCATCAGTGTACGGTTTGCTTCTAAGCCTCGTATAATGGCACTTCCGCCGCCTAGTTGACTCTTTTGAATAAATACATTGCCCGTGCTCGATAGTAAGTCGGCAGTGCTTTGCGATTGAGAATTTGCAATTTGAGTTGCGTTAAGCACCTGCACTTGTTGTGGCACTGTTTGTTTTGTTTCTTCTACTTTATTCACAGAAATAACGGCCTCATTTAAGGTAATATTTTTGGAGGTATCCGTTACCGTTGTTTGTGAATAGGAGAATTGAGAATATAATGTTAGGAGCAATGCTGCGATTGCCCTGTTTTTTAATTTCATGGGTTTGAATAAATTAGTTGAATAAAAAAAATACTTCAAAAACTCCCCTTGCTAGTGGCGGTATTTGAATAATAATAATATTTTTTTAAACTAACTCAGGAGGTGGAGAGCAAATTTCTGATGTGTGAGAAATAATGGTCTCACTATAATTATGGAAAAAATTTTGCTGCAAGCCCGCAAATACAGGGTGATGGCAATAGTTGGCGGGCAGATAAATTAAACTTAAAAGTTTGATAAGTTGATTGGGGAGTTCCGTATTTTGCTCACTATTTGCATTCACTATATTTTTTATCTTAGCCAAAACAGCTTCCTCGTCAGTATCATTAAAGGCAAGAAATTCTACTTTATCACCTATCATATTAACAGATTTTATATCATATAACCTGTCGTTTATTTTTATTTCGTCATCATTGATTTTGCCCTTTTCAAAATCGTTGCGAGATAGTGTGAACTTTTCAAATGCTGTTTCGTCGTTCTTAAGTTTTTCATGCATATCATATTGCACATAGCACTGTTGCATTTGGTAAAGCAAAAGGATTCCTCCCGATTGAATCAAAAGTAAAATGAGTAATAATATGTAGCCGGTTCTTTTCAGATGTAGGATTTTGGCCACGAAGTTAAGCATAAGAATAAGGATCTGGTGAATTTATTGTTGGTATTATAGCCTATCGTTTCTTTTAATATGGTGGTTGAACAATACGCAACAGCCTTTATTAGCCTTATCGAATTACATGATAAACAGAATATCTACTGGGCTTAACTTTGTGTGCAATCGTTCTGGGCTTTAAGGTACGCAAGCTTCTCAAATCATTCTCAGTCACACCTGGATGTGCTTTTTTATTGAATACAAAAAAGTTGTCCAATATTTTTATATGGGCTTGAAATTTTGGAATTTCATAAGTGTACACATCCCCAAATTTGCCATAAAGTTTGGAGCGAACTATAATTTTGCCCTGCTTCTGCACAAAAAGTTTTACGGTATGGATATTTTTTGTTTTGTCGATGGGGGTGAGCCTTATCTGTTGCATCACTACCCCGTTTTCCATTTTCTCCTCAACAAATTCGCTGATAAAGCCTTTCTCGTAAGTGTTCAATATTTTTTGTGGACTCAAATCATTTTTTGAAGCATTGAAAGTATTGATTTCTACTTCATTGTCTTCTTTATTATACTTCCAAATGGTTTTGCCATCGCAAAATATCTCAAGGTTGCCCATTTCAATTTTAAATTTAAGGCCCTTTACGTAAAGAGTCCCTTTTTTAGTGATATTTATTTTGTCTTTTTTGTTCTCCAAATTATAAACAAAGCTTGCCTTATAGGTTTTGAAACTCTTGTATTTGGCAGACACGGCTTTGAGGATAGAGTCAGACTTATTGTCTACAGCAAAGGTTTTACCCAATGATATCAGAACAAGGGCAGATATTAGAATGTATTTTTTCATGTATTTTAAATCGTTTGCAAAAATATAAACGTTTGTACCAAAGTAGGTTTCAAATATTCAGCCAAAAAACTTTTTATGAAACATGAATAAAATCATTTTTTATAATAGTTACAGGGTTAAATTTGCAACCCCAAAATTCAACTAACAAAGAATGAATACAAAAGCATCAAACGAACACAACAGCCGCTTGTTGGAACAAGTAGTTGCCGTTGTTGGCAAAATCAACAACAATCTTTCACCCGCTGCACTTGTGCAAAAAGCCCTCGAACGCAAAGAAGGCGTATTGGCCGATAGCGGAGCTTTATGTGCCGATACTGGCGAATTTACTGGACGTTCGCCCAAAGACAAATTCTCGGTTTGCGATAGCACTACCGAAGATGTAGTGTGGTGGGGCGATGTGAATTTCAAATTCACACCCGACCAATTCGATGCTTTATTGGCCAAAATGTTGGACTACTTGAAAGGCAAGGAATTGTTTGCCCGCGATTGTTATGCCTGTGCCGATCCCAAATATCGTTTGAACGTAAAAGTAATTACAGAAACTGCCTATTCAAATATATTTGCCCATAATTTATTTCTTCGTCCCGAAGCATCTGAATTAGAATCGCTCACCAGCGATTGGGTTATTTTAAATGTGCCTAGTTTCCGTGCTACGCCTGCTGAGGATGGTACCCGTCAACATAATTTCTCTATTATAAACTTCACCAAAAAAATATATATTATTGGTGGCAGTGGTTATACCGGCGAAATCAAAAAAGGTATCTTTACAGTTTTAAATTATAGTATGCCACACGAGCATAATGTATTGTCGATGCACTGCTCGGCAAATACTGGTAAAGATGGCGATACCGCTATTTTCTTCGGATTATCAGGTACTGGAAAAACTACTTTAAGTGCTGACCCAAACCGTGCTTTGATTGGTGACGACGAGCATGGATGGAGCGACAATACCGTATTTAATTTTGAAGGTGGTTGCTATGCAAAATGTGTAGACTTAACCCATGAAAAGGAACCCGAAATTTTTGAAGCAATTAAAGAAGGAGCTTTATTAGAAAATGTTCGTTTCATTGATGGAACCAATACTCCTGATTATACAAATATTAGTGTTACGGAAAATACTCGTGCTGCCTATCCGATGTATAATCTTAAAAACTTTGCAAAACCTAGCATTGGAAATGCCCCGAAAAATATATTCTTTTTAACTGCTGATGCGTTTGGCGTTTTACCTCCAATTTCACGTTTGGATGTGGGGCAGGCAATGTATAGTTTCATTAGTGGTTATACTGCTAAAGTTGCAGGTACCGAAGCTGGCGTAACAGAGCCACAGGCAACCTTCTCGGCATGTTTTGGAAAAGCTTTTTTACCTTTGCATCCAGGTCGTTATGCAAAATTATTGGGCGAAAAATTGAAACAAAATCCAGACATTAAAGTATGGTTAATTAATACCGGTTGGACAGGTGGTCCTTATGGTGTGGGTTCACGTATGAAATTGAGTTTTACCCGCCGTATGATAACTGCTGCTCTTACTGGTGAATTGGATAATGTATCCTATGAAAATCATCCTGTATTTGGTTTCGCAATGCCAACCACTTGCCCTGATGTTCCCGTAGAAATATTAAACCCACGCAATACTTGGAGCGATAAAGAAGCCTACGATCAAAAAGCCAATTACCTTGCAGAATTGTTTGTGAAAAATTTCAAACAATATGAAGATGGTGTGAGTGAAGAAATACTTGCGGCTGCTCCCAAAGCAGTAGTGAATGCGTAAATAACTATTATATACTTCAATTGGTCGATAAAAGTAGTACGGACAAGGATACAGTTAAGCTTAGCGAGGAACAAATTCTTATGCTAAAATTAAGTGATTGGGATATCAAAAATGGTAAATTAATATCTCAATCACAGCTTGACAAAAATGATTTGAAATGGCTTAGGTGTTATTGAGGTTATATAATAATTTTCAGGACTTTATATTTTATCCCTTCTTTTAATATTATTGTTGAAAATAAGTTGAATGAAAATCATAAACCTCCAAATCCTTCTTGATATAATAGATGGGTTAGGAATTGCTTTTATATTTATAATCGTATTTAGGGTCTGCTCATAAACTAAAAAAAACTGTTATACTTACTATAAATTAGTATTTTATGCAATTAGGTCGTTGATTTTGCTGCAAGGCTTTTTAGCGA
>JAWXAU010000058.1 GCA_034439655.1 Bacteroidota bacterium
CAACAGCTTTCTACTCGTATGCATTTTTCATAGTTAAGGAAAGTATTTATCAAATTATATTTTTTGGGAGCTGTTATTTTGCCACCCCGCCGCAGCGGGGTGCTGTAAATAAAAAAGGGCAGCATTCTAAGTTTTAAAATTCGTGTTTCAAACCTTTATATTTATTAGAATCGAATTATGAAAGAGGTCTATTGTTGGGTTACAAACCCACTTCCTTTAGCAAGCCGATTGCATCCCGCCGCCGCCGCGGGGCTATCGCGGACGGCTCGGGTGGGTATCGGGAGTAGGGGTTGTTTTGTTTTATACAGGGTGCGTGAGGGATAGAAGTCTGCATCCCGATAGCTATGACTTGTGCATACATAGAGTTGTTAAATCGAGGTATAATGTATAGTCTATATACTTTATACTTTATGCTTTATACTTTCTGTTTCCTCCTCAATCAATAAATCCAACATATCATAAGCAGAAAGATTATAATCCCAACCTAATTCGGTTTTTGCTTTATCATTAGCTCCATATATATTTTCTATTTCGGCAGGCCGGAATAGGTTAGTATCTATATGTATTTTAGAATGTGGAATATGTAGTTTGTTAAATGTGTACTCTATCAGATCCCTCAGCGATACGGGGCTTCCCGAGCATATATGATAGTCGTTAGATGTTTCTTTTTGCATCATCAAATACATCGCTTCTACATAGCGTGGGGCATAGCCAAAATCACGCATAATATCTATATTTCCCACATTTAATTGCTCTTGTTCCCCTTTGCTAATTTTAATAGCTTGGGTAATAATTTTCTTCACAAAAAAACTTTCGGTACGCAAATAGGATTCATGGTTAAATAAAATACCGCAGCAAATAAACATATTATAACTTTCACGATAGTTTACACAAATCCAATGTGCCGATGCTTTTGAAATTGCATAAGGACTCAAGGGATGGAAAACTGTATTTTCTCTGATGGGCAGCTCTGGCACACGGCCATACATTTCGCTGCTTGATGCTTGATAGAATTTAATTTTTGAATTGGTGATTTTAATTGCTTCCAATAAATTAAAAACTGAAATGGTATTAAATTTAAATGTGGCAATAGGATTGGCAAACGACTGCGAAACGGAGCTTTGTGCAGCCAAATTATATATTTCTGTTGGTTGGTATTGGTTCAGTATTTTAATGATTTGGGTAATATCAATCAAATCGCATTCTATAATAGTAACTTGTTCTAAAATACCCAAATGTGCCAGTCCTTTCAGGCCTTCTTTATTGGTACTGCGTGCTAGGCCAATTACTTTGTATCCCTTGGCCAGCAATAGTTTGCTAAGGTAGGCTCCATCTTGCCCCGTAATCCCTGTGATGATTGCTGTCTTCATGATGATAGGGTTTTAACAGTATGATAGAAATCTTTCACCGTATTATGCCAACTAAATTTATCTGCTTGTTTATATCCAGCTTCTATCATTTGGTTTCTGAAATCAGTATTATATAATACTTTTTGTAATTGTGAAGTGAGTGTTTGTATATCTCCATCTTCAAAATATATCCCCGCATCACCTGCTACTTCAGGAAATGAAGAACGATTTGTTAATATAACCGGAGTGCCACTATACATGGCTTCAACCACTGGTACACCGAAGCCTTCGTATGATGAGGGAAAAACAAAAACCTGTGATTTATTATATAAACAATATAGTTCTTTATCTGTCGGTCTCACATAATGCATTTGATTGGTGATATTATATTCTGCAAACATTTGTTGCTCTTGTGGCGTAAATGCATCACCGGTACAAACCATGTGTAATGAACTATCTTTATTCAAAATATCTTTAGCAGCATCCACTAATAATTTAAAATTCTTATAATGTTTTCTATTGCCCACAAACAATATATATTTCTCGGGCAAACCGCTTACTTTGTCATCTTTAGTCCTATCCATCGAATGGCTCAAATAAACGACATCAATGGTGTCGGGTTGAATTTGCGGATAGAATTTTAATATATCATTTTTGGTACTGTGCGATATTGCAACAATCCTTTTTGCTTTTAATAATAATTCTTTCTTATTGGGAATTGTAGTTTTGTCTCTGGGAAAATGCTCAGGATAAATTTCGTGTATCATATCATATACCGTTAAAATAAAAGGTTTGTTTCCTATATGTTTTAAGAAATCAGTACTATAATAAGTGGGTATATAATAATCGAAATTTCCTTTGCGAAGTCGGCGGTTCAAATCCATTTGGTTTAGGATTTTGAGTGGGTCGAGCAAACGACCTTTGGCCATCTTGTCAAATTTAAAAACAAGATTATCGAAAAATTTGACTCTGTTTCTATAATAATGGTAATTCAAATTATACCATACACACTCTTCTACCGTAATATCCCTATAATCGGGCAATCCTTTAATTAGCTCAGCTTGCATGCGAGAGATACCGCCAAATTTTTGGTTGAAGAATATTTCGTGGTTAAAGAGTAAATGCATGATTCTGTGGGCAAAAATAGTGTTTTTATTTTTGTTGTGCTACATCAAATCCTGTCCAATATCTTTTCTATAATACTTCCCCTCAAAATCAATATTAGCAGCAGCTTTGTAAGATTTCTCTAAGGCTTCGGGCAGAGTATCTCCAAATGCAGAGACTGCCAGCACACGCCCACCTGAGGTAACAGTACCACCATTGTGAGTTGTGGTGCCTGCATGAAAGGGAATCGCATCCAACACCTTTTGCAAACCGCTTATTTCTTTTCCTTTTTCATAGTTTCCTGGATAACCTCCACTTGTTAAAACAACTGTTGTACAAAAACCGGGACGCTCTATTATTGTATGCTCGTCCAATTTTTGATGGTGGGTAGCTAACATCAATTCCACCAAATCATTTTCCAATCGAGGTAAAACCACCTCTGTTTCTGGGTCACCCATACGACAATTATATTCTATTACAAATGGATTTCCCTTTACATTCATAATACCTACAAACAAGAAACCTTTATAATCTATATCTTCTTTTTGCAAACCATTAATACTTGGTTTTACAACGAGTTCTTCTACTTTTTGCATAAATGCAGCATCGGCAAAAGAAACGGGAGACACCGCTCCCATCCCGCCAGTATTAGGTCCTGTATCACCATCGCCTATGCGTTTATAATCTTTGGCGGTAGGCAATATATGATAGTGTTTTCCATCAGTCAGTACAAAAACTGAGAGCTCGATTCCCTCCAAAAATTCTTCCAATAAAACTTTGCTTCCTGCTTGTCCGAATTTATCATTATCTAGCATTTCTAATAATTCTGCTTCTGCTTCTTCATAAGTGCTACATATTATAACGCCTTTGCCTGCAGCCAATCCGTCAGCCTTTACCACAATGGGTAAGTTCATTGCTTTTATATATACAATTGCTTCGGCTTTATTATCTTTATTTGCTTTGAAAGCTTTTGCAGTGGGTATATGATATTGCTCCATAAAACCCTTTGAAAATTCTTTGCTCCCTTCCAATAATGCTCCTGCTTTTGTAGGGCCAACAATCGGGATATTTTCTAAAGAATCGGTACTATAGAAATAATCTACAATTCCATTCACCAAAGGTTCTTCGGGACCAACTATTACTAATTCTATATTGTTTTTTATACAAAAATTTCCAATTTCTTCAAAGCCGTTTAATATAATATTTTCAGCTAATGTAGTAGTACCTGCATTTCCCGGACTTATATATAACTTTTCGCACAGTGGACTTTGTTTTAGTTTCCATGCAAAGGCATGTTCACGTCCTCCTCCTCCCAGTATTAATATATTCATATTATATAATTATTTTTCTAACCAACCTTTGGCAACTAAAACTTCTGCTATTTGCACCGCATTAGTAGCAGCACCTTTGCGTAAATTATCACTCACTACCCACATGTTCAAACCATTGGCAATCGTGTCATCACGGCGTATACGGCCCACAAATACTTCGTCTTTATCGTGACTGATTAAAGGCATCGGATATATATTTTCTTGTGGTTTATCTTGTACTATAATACCGGGAGCATTATTAAGCAATTCATATATTTGTTCAATGTCATAAGGTTGTTCAAATTCTATATTAATTGCTTCGCTATGGCCGCCAGTTACGGGTACACGCACGGTGGTAGCGGTTACTTGGATACTATCATCACCCATAATTTTTTTGGTTTCGTTCACCATTTTCATTTCTTCTTTGGTGTAACCATTATCCATAAATACATCGATATGCGGCAAAACATTTCGGTCAATTTTGTGCGGATATGCCATAAGGCCTATCTCTCCCTTGCGTTCATTTTCCATTTGCTCCACAGCCTTCACGCCCGTTCCTGTAACAGATTGATAGGTACTTACCACGATTCGTTTTATTTTAAAAGCATCGTGCAAAGGTTTTAACGCTACCACCATTTGTATGGTTGAGCAATTGGGGTTGGCTATTATATATTTATCTTTTTCTATATCATTTGGATTCACTTCGGGCACTACCAAAGGTATTCCTTCTTCCATACGCCACGCAGAAGAATTATCAACCACATAACATCCTATATCAGCAAACTTGGGAGCCCATTCTTTCGACACCGATCCACCTGCTGAGAAGATGGCAATATCAGGATGAGCAGCAACTGCATCCTCCATACTAATGATAGGATAATCGTTGCCTTGATAGGTTACGATATTCCCTACAGACTTGGCAGAAGCAACGGGTATTAATTTATCTATTGGAAAGTTACGCTCTTCCAATACCTGCAACACTTTGCTTCCCACCAGTCCTGTGGCACCAACTACAGCTACTTTATACATCTTCTTTTTTTCTTAATTTGGGTTGCAAAATTAAGGGAAGGAGAGAAGATTTGGGAGGCAAAAATTAGACTACCTCTGTGCTTCGCCGCCAGCGAACTGTGCCTCACTCTGTGTAATACTGCGGTTAAATAATATATTTGAATACCTACTCAGTATAATATTCTTTGCCATAAATACTGACGTAAAATCTCTTTCCATTTAGTCTTTCGATTTCAAGCAAACAGCTATTTTCTGTAAAATATACTCCTTTATATTTTGCTTCTATATAATATTTCTCATCAGTACTTAATAAACCAACCAAACTATTTTCACCTGCATAGGTCATTAGAATTCCATCACAAATATCTACCTTGTAAAGCGTGTTATACCGACACTCACTATATAATAGTCCAAAAGAAAGGGACTAATCACCCTGCATCCCGATAATTATCGGGATTAAGCGGGGCTTTCGGGGTGTAGTTCGGTATTACCATTCTAAAAACTAAATCCGCCACAGGCGGAGAACTATTTTAGTTTAAGAATTGGTATTATATTTCCCACTATTATGATGTAAAGTCTTTTTGAAAGTATATAGTTTTCCTGTTGTATCCGTCAAGGTATTGTGATTAGTTATTTCAGAAGCTTCTAAAAAATAATGTTTGTAATTAGTCATTTTTATTTCACAAAATCTCAGATTGTATTTAATTGGCAAGATAAGTCCTTGTTCAAAACTATATAATCCCCACTTCCGCTCTTTTTCTAACATCACAATATTTGATATCAATCCAAGTCTTTTAATCTCGTTATATTCCAGCGGTAAAATTTGATTTTTAGCTGTATCAATCAATCCACATAGGTAATTTTTCATAACACATACTACCCCGTCTAACTCCCATTTTATATCGTGATAAATTGGTTTTATTAATATTTTATGAGACTTTAAATTTTTGTAACCATAAAGTTTATTTTCTTATACTCCCTCTAGTGGACTTTCTCTTGTGTGGGCATGAATGTCTGGTGATTCGAATTCTATGTTTTTTCTATAAGTTTTCCAGTAAAACTAATTATATCATATCTATCTATATCAGGCAAACTTACTATGGCAGTGTTAAAATATGCTGATTTATTATTCTTGTTTGATAGGATTCTGTAAGAATTGTCTTGGAATAACTCCGCATAATCATATTGTACCTGTATCTTTATCAATCCTGCTGAATCGCAGTAACCCCATAGATTTCCTTTACAATAAGGTATTAACTCAGGCATTTGTGCTTCAGCAAAAGTTATGGCAAAAAATAGTATTATAGTTAATATTTGTGTTTTGTTTTTCATATCATAAAGTTAACAAGAATTTTTATATATTTCATAAATTTAGTTTTTCAAAAAGCAAATGTAATTCAAAACCAAAAACAATCACAAATCGTCAATTTTTTTTTAACAAGAGCCCTTGTTTCATTCTTAACTTTGCACCAATGCAATTCAATAAAAAAATGTACGATAATGAGCTGTTGTTGCAACTATACCGCAACCTGCTCAAGCCAAGGATAATAGAGGAGAAGATGCTTATTCTGCTTCGGCAAGGAAAGGTAAGCAAATGGTTTTCGGGCATTGGGCAAGAAGCCATTTCTGTGGGTGCAACATACGCCTTGCAGCCCGATGAATATATATTACCACTACACCGCAACCTCGGTGTTTTCACCACCCGTCGAATTCCTTTAACAAAACTCTTTGCACAATGGCAAGGCAAGTACGAAGGATTTACCAAAGGCCGTGACCGTTCATTCCATTTCGGTACACAAGAGTATCATATTATAGGAATGATATCGCACCTTGGTGCTATGCTTGGCGTGGCCGATGGAATTGCACTCGCTCACAAACTGAAAGAAGAAAAGAAAATATCCATAGTTTTTAGTGGCGATGGTGGTGCCAGCGAAGGCGATTTTCATGAAGCGATAAATGTAGCAACGGTGTGGGAATTGCCTGTTATATTTTTGATTGAGAACAATGGTTATGGATTATCGACCCCACAAAATGAACAATTCCATCATAAATATTTTACGGATAAAGGTGTAGGTTATGGAATGGAAACACAGCGGGTAGATGGCAATAATATATTGGATGTATATGATACTATTCGCAACCTTGCCGTATCGATGCGTAACCGCCCCAGGCCTGTATTGGTGGAATGTATGACATTTAGAATGCGTGGCCACGAAGAAGCTAGTGGAACCAAATATGTACCGCAAAATTTGATTGATGAATGGGCCGTAAAAGATCCTTTGAGTAATTATGAAAATTATTTGATCGATCAAAATATTCTCACTACAAATATTATAGAACAATATCGCAGTGAAATAAAAAATGAAATGGAGATTGCTTTAGAAGAAGTATTTGCTATGCCCGAAGTTACCAGTAGTATAGAACATGAACTTGCAGATATATATGCTCATACTGTAGCAGACACTTCAACAGATATTACACATTTACCTAGTGATACAGCCAAAACTCCAAAACGCTTGGTAGACGCCATTTCTGATGGGTTACGCCAAAGTATGGAGAAGCACGAAAACCTGATTATTATGGGTCAGGATGTGGCAGAATATGGTGGTGTTTTTAAAGTAACGCAAGGATTTGTAGAGCAGTTTGGCAAGGGCAGAGTTCGCAATACACCACTGTGTGAAAGTGCAATTTTAGGTGCTGCATACGGATTGAGTATTAAAGGAATGAAAGCTGTGGTTGAAATGCAATTTGCTGATTTTGTGAGTTGTGGTTTCAATCAGATTGTAAATAATTTTGCCAAAAGTCATTACCGTTGGGGGCAAAACGCAGAAATTGTAGTTCGCATGCCCACAGGGGCTGGCGTAGGTGCTGGTCCCTTTCACAGTCAGAGTACGGAGGCTTGGTTTTTTCATGTGCCCGGTTTAAAAATTATATATCCTTCTTCGCCTATCGAAGCAAAAGGATTATTGGCTGCTGCCATCAATGATCCAAATCCTGTGATGTTTTTTGAGCACAAACATTTATATAGATTGCCAGAATTAGAAGAGAATGTTCCTGATGAATATTATACATTGCCCATAGGAAAAGCACGTACGGTAAGAGATGGAAATGACGTAACTATTATATGTTATGGAGCAGCGGTGCATTGGGCGAAACAAAGCGTCGAAAAATTGGGAATCGATGCGGAGATAATTGACTTAAGAACCCTGATGCCTTGGGATCAAGAAGCAGTGGAAGCAGCGGTATTGAAAACAGGAAAATGTATAATATATCATGAAGATACTTTTACGGGCGGAATAGGAGCAGAGATTGCGGCACATGTATCACAAATTTGTTTCGAGCATTTGGATGCACCTGTTATAAGAGTTGGAAGTTTGGACTCACCTGTTCCCTTAGCCAAACATTTGGAAGAGCAGTTTCTCCCGCAACAAAGATTTGAAGTGGCGTTGAAGAAGTTGATGGAGTATTAATACATATAGTACGTCATTCTGAGCGGGCTTCCCGCAAAGAATCTTTTGAGCACGGAGACAATAATAATATCACTCAACTGCCAAATGAATTTTTGGAAGCCGCTCCATAACCCTGATTTTCCTGAACCCATAGCTTGTATTCCTATTATATTTATTTTATCTCCAGATTTGACTTTTAATAATGCTTCTTTAATTCGAAGAGTAATTACAGAGCCATATTCGGCAAATGAATTAGTGCGAATAGAATACTCACCGTTATCATTTTTTATTTTGGTATTATATATTATTGTATATTTAGTAACTGAATAGGAATAATTAAAAGCAAAGTTTGGCCAAAAACCATAATGTATATTTTGTTGCAAAAGTACCTCTGCTACAGTTATTTTACCACTTTGTATATTTCCAAACATGGATATCCGTTTGGGAGTTTTTTCAACTCTAAATGTCTTTTTACCTCTCGGAATACCTTTCACAAATGTTGTAATAGTTACCTTTTCATTTGGAGGAATAGGATAAACTTGAACCATATAATGGCCATTTCTCAACTTTTCAAATTTAACACCTTCAGAACCTTTGAATATGATATCTTTTTGTAACGGTCCTGAGACTGACACAGATAATGGGTTTTCGAACGGAGAATATAGTACATCCAGTTTATCAAGTGCTATCACAGCATCTTGTAAATTCTCTGTTTTTATTTGTGCATTGATATCAAATAATTCCACTGTAGTTACACATAAAAAAAGCAAAATAAATTTCATAACAGATTTATAATTCCTTCAACAAATAAACGAATAAAATACTAAATTATTGTCTCGTCTAACTTTTAGAGATTCTTCGCTCCCGAATAAGATTCGGGATGCTCAGAATGACGGTGTGCTGTCCCATCACTTCGTCTTCCCACCCAAATAAGTATCCAATAACTCCTTCAATTCGGCGGTGTTGCGTGGCTTATATATAATCTTTTTGTTTTCGTCCAATAATAACATTTTTGGCGTAACAAATACATCATAATCCTTAATAGCATCATTATACTTTCCTGGTGACCATGTATGATACCATTTGTTATTGATAATACCCAAAGTATTGAGCCATTCTTGTTTGCTAGAATCTACATTCACGGCATATATGTCGAACCCTTTTGGATTATATGTTTTATATAATGAAGTGAGTTCAGCAACCGACCTTTTGCAGTATTTGCAATGGGTGCTCCAAAAGAAAACAAGCAACCAAGGTGATTTTACTTCACTCAGTTTTATCATATTGTTTTTTGCATTGGGCAATTCTAAGTCAGGAGCAATAGCACCAAGAACTGTTTTCTTAATGGTCTTTATTTTTTCAGAAACTGTTTGGTATCTTGCATCTCCCTCGCTGCACCCCTCGCCCAATAAATATTTTTCGCTGATATAAGCATAAGGTACATCACGTCTTGAGTTTTCAAATTGCCCCACCATGAGGTCGAGCACATACTTATACATTTGTGGATTTTTGCCCACCATGCCCATTATATAATCGGCTGTTATTATATAATCTGAATCATCTTTTTTCTCCATCAAATATTCCATATAATATCTCACCGAATTATATACAGATTCAGTATACAACAATAGGGTATCTGTAAAATCAATATTGTCGAAAAAGTGGACTCTCAAAAATTCTGTACGGCTATTATATTTTACCCGTTCGGACATATCGTAGGTGGAAGGTGTGGGTGTTATATAGGAGCGAATGATACGAGAAGCCAAGGTTCGGTTGCAAGAGAAAATCAATTCTCGGGTATATACATTCTTCTCCACCAACAATTTTTCTACCGTTTCGCCTTTCCACTGCTCGCTGGAGTCGCTATATTGGCTTATCATTCCAATCATTTCATCCACTGGCAAAGTGCGTTTCAAGTATAAGTAAAAGCAATAATTCTCGTTCGACTTTAGCACTTTCATTGCACTAATCAAAGAATCCATGTGGGTATGCATTTCCATATCTTCTTGGTTAAAAACGATATCGAAAAAATCGATCGTGTCCAAATAAACGCGATATTGCCCGCTTGAAAGTTTTTTTTTCCGCTCAAATTTGAAGGCTCCGTTGTGGTTCTCAGCACTGTCAACAGGTTGAATACGTTCGCCATAAATGCTGCACAAATACACTTTTTTGCCCTTGAACCCATCTACCTTAAACTCCATGTGGTAGCCGTTCCGCAGTATGTGGGAAGGTCCGGAATTGGGGTCAACATATTGGGCTTTGAGTTGCAAGGAAAATAATAAAAAAGAAAAGTATAATAATTTTTTCATGTGTGGTGTTTTATAGACGAAATTTGCAGACTTAAGGTTGCAAAAGTGAGCATGTTTTTGTAAAAACAAATTTCTTTCGTAAAATTTGCAGTAATTAAACCAACAAATATGAAAATAGGAGTCGTAATTTTTCCAGGCAGTAACTGCGATGATGACATGATACAAGTGCTTCGCGGCCGCTACAAACAAGAAGTTGTAAAACTTTGGCACAAGGATCAGAACTTGCAAAACTGCGATTTTATCGTATTGCCGGGTGGTTTCTCGCATGGCGATTATTTAAGGTCAGGGGCTATTGCCCGTCACTCGCCTATTATGCAAGAGGTAATTGCTTTTGCTAATCATGGCGGATTTGTAATGGGGATTTGTAACGGCTTCCAGATATTGTGCGAAAGCAATTTATTGCCTGGAGCCTTGCTTCGCAACGAACATAGATTGTTCAAATGCGAAAATGTATATCTTAGAACTGAAAACAGTCAAACCGCATTCTCAATGGGTATTCCAAAAGAAAAGGTTTTGAAAATACCGATTGCCCATGGCGAAGGAAGGTTTTATGCTGATGAAGTAGCGATGAACAATATCATAAACAACCAGCAAATTATTTTCAAATACTGTACAGAAAAAGGAGATATTGCACCCGATGGAAATCCCAATGGATCATTATATAATATTGCAGGAATATGTAACGAGCAGAAGAATGTCTTTGGTATGATGCCTCACCCTGAGCGGGCTGCCAATGAAGTATTGTATAATATCGATGGTTGTTATATATTCGATAGTATCATACAACATTGCATGGCACACGTGTGATACAAAACTACAATATGCATAAAACAGTAAAGTTTGTGTTCTTATACTTGATATTAATGTTATCAAGTATAGTTGCATATTCGCAAAGGAGTTCCATCAAATATTATAATACTGATATCAGCAGAACGCTCTCCAATGATTTTGAATTTTCTGATACCACACTTAATAATGTACAAATATTTTCTCCCATCTATAAAAGAAATAATGCCAATCTAAATCTTGGAAATATAGGCCAACCTTGGCTTTCGTTAGATGGAGTAAAAATAAATTCTGGATTTAATTTAGGGCTGAGCCCTTATAAAAACTATATGATAAATCCTGATGAGTTTATGTATATAGTGCCCCATAAAAATTCGTGTACCGATATTAAATATATGCAAGGTTTACGATCGAATGGAGTGGTGAGTCTAGATTTGGTACATACGCAATATATCAAAAAAAAATATCCCTTTGCTTTGGTACTCAATAGGCTGGGTAGTACGGGTAATTATCTGCACCAAAACACGGATTGGTATAACACACAAATAATGGGAAATATATATAATAAAGACAGCAATTATATCTTGGTATACCGTATTGCGTTTTCTAAAGGCAGTATTGAACATAACGGGGGTATACAAGACACAGGCAACTTTGATTCAACCGCATTCGATTTCCGTAATTATTTGCCCGTTAATTTGAATAATGCCCTGAGCAAATTAAGCTCGAAGCAAATTCAGTTTGTTCAAGGAGTCTCGTTTGGTAAAAGGAAGGAAAAATCGGATACTATTGCCAAGAAACAATATAAGTACAGACTTACCCATTATACAACCTTTTATACCTTTAAACATCTATATAGCGATGATTCAATTGATGGTTTAACTTATCCGTATCGTAATTATAATGCTGCATCTAGCGATTCTGTTACAGAAACCAGGTTAAGCAATAGACTGGTTTTTGCACCAATATATGATAATGATGCAAATATGAAAAGTTTGCATTATTCATTGTATGTAGATCATAGTTATTATAGCATTAGGGATTCTAATAAAGCGATGTTTAATAACATAAAGGTTGGGGGTGATTTATCTAAATCCATATCTAATTTATTCAAACTTTCTGGCAAAGGGTATTATTACTTAAATGGATACAACCAAAATGATTATCATATAAATTTATCATTGACCAAGGATTTATTTAAACGAGATACGGGTGCTAAACCAATTAAATACCTGTCTCTTTGGCTAAATGTAACTACAACAAAAAACGAAGCAGATTACCTAGCTAAAAGCTTTTATTCGAATCATTATAATTGGCATACAAGCCTAGATAAAGTAGAGCTAGCAAACTTAAAATTTAACATCACGAATTTGTTTTCCAATAATGGAAATCATAAAACTTTTTTCAAGCAAAGTTTAAGTTTCGATTATTATATGCTCAAAAACTATGTATATTATAATCCGCTTTCAATGCCTACACAATATAAGGGCACGATTACCGGCACTACCGTTAATTATTCGCTTACTGGAATGTTTCGCAAACACTTTGGTTTTAACTTTAATGCAAATTATAATTTTGTGAGTGATAATTATTATTTACGCTTACCAAAATATGCGACAAAAACATCCGTGTATTATGTGGGCAAGTATTTCAAAAGTCCGATGAACTATCAGGTTGGTGTGGATGTATTTTGGTTCTCACAAATTCAATCCTACCTATGGAATCCAGTGGCTGGCGTATTCTATTTCGATAATAGACATATGACAGGCAATTATCCTTTGATGGATTTATTTTTTAATGCAGAAATTTATCAAGTACAACTATATTTAAAACTTGAACACGCATTGTGGGGACTACCCACGCAATACCAGTTCTTGCCCGAACAATACTACTCCGCCACTGCTTTTCCTATGCAACCACGAGCTATTAGATTTGGGATTAGATGGAGATTTGGAGGATGATGTCAAGCTGAGTTTATTGAAGAGGTATTAAAGTATATATATGAAAAAATTAGAAGACATAAAAGCAATCGCAGTAATAGGCTCAGGCACTATGGGTGTGGGCATTGCACAAGTTTTTGCACAGCATAATTATCCTGTTGTATTGTTTGATGTAAATGCAGAGGCGTTAGAAAAAGCGAAAATAATACTTTCTACAAATTTGGATTTCTTGGTGAGCAAAGCAAAAATATCTGCTGTTGACAAAGCAAATATTTTTAATAGGGTGAGCTTTGAAACGCAGGCAGAGATGGTTATTGCCGACTTTATTATAGAAGCCATTATAGAAAATGAAAATGCCAAAAAAGAACTTTTTAAATTATTGGCAAACTATAATAGTTCGGATTGCATATTTGCTACGAACACAAGCACAATACCAATTACCAAAATAGCCAACGGTATCTCCAATCCTGAGCGGGTGTTGGGAGTTCATTATTTCAACCCAGCACATATTATGAAATTGGTTGAAATAATTGCTGGCGTGCAAACCAATAAAAATATCGCTCAAATATGTTATGATTTGATGAAACTTACAGGCAAAACTCCCATCATGGCATCCGATGCTCCAGGTTTTATTGTGAACCGAGTTGCCCGCCATTACTATGTAGAGAGCCTAAAAATTGCCGAAGAAAATATAGCTGCTATCGAAACAATAGATATATTAATGGAAAATGCAGGGTTCAAAATGGGTCCCTTCAAATTGATGGATTTAATAGGAGTGGATGTTAATTTTTCAGTGACTAATTCTATATATAATTTATTTTACCAAGACGCAAAATTTCGCCCTAGCAGAATACAACAACAGCTAGTAGATGCTGGCAACCACGGCCGCAAAACAGGGAAGGGTTTTTATGAGTACAAATAAGAGACAGAAGGTAGAAGACGGAAAACAGAAGTTGCCATACGTCCGTGGCTTCAGCAAAACTTCCGTCTTCGATCTTCGGTCTTCTGGCTGTAATGCATAATGAAAGATTTTTGGAATAAATATAAAAAGAATAAACTCGCAGTCTTTGGATTGGGATGGATTGTATTATGTATTTTAATTTCTGTATTTGCGTATATAATAGCTCCCGATAATTCTGCAAATGGTAATGATATACAGTTGTTGATAGCCTTGCAGAAGCCCGGTTTTAAAGTGGACGGGGTATTACTTAAAAAAGAAAAACCCATTGCTCAAAATCTATTTGCTATATTATTGAACGGAAAAGAGCAAGAGTTTGAATTTAAGCCCATGAAAAAATATCAACTCAACGAAAATAATAAAAAACTTGAGTATGCCGAGTATACGACCACTGACGATACCACCCATATATATCATACAGTTGCCTTCGACAAATTATATAATATAACCGAACCAATAAAAACCAATTATTATATATTGGGAACAGACAGATTTGGACGAGACTTACTAAGCCGACTTCTTATTGGTGCAAGGGTTTCATTGTCGGTTGGTTTTATTGCAGTTTCTATTTCATTATTGCTTGGCTTGGTATTGGGATTACTTGCAGGTTATTATAGAGGCTCCACCGATTATATAATAAGTTGGTTGATCAATGTGATTTGGTCGTTGCCCACTTTGCTAATTGTAGTATCTATTACATTGGCATTAGGCAAAGGTTTTTGGCAAGTATTTGTAGCAGTAGGATTAACCATGTGGGTAGAGGTAGCAAGGGTTGTCCGTGGGCAAGTATTTAGCATACGTGAAAAAGAATATATTGAAGCAGCTCGCACAATTGGAGCCAGCAATACCCGCATCATATTCAAACATATATTGCCCAATGTAACCGGACCCTTGGTAGTAATATGTGCAGCAAATTTTGCTACCGCTATATTATTAGAAGCAGGTCTCAGTTTTCTGGGATTGGGTGTTCAACCACCAGAACCATCATGGGGAATGATGATTAAAGAACATTATAATTATGTGGTAATGGATCATGCTTATTTGGCAATGGTACCAGGACTAGCTATCATGTTTTTAGTAATGGCATTTAATTATGTGGGAATGGGCTTGCGAGATGTGTGGGATGTGAAAGGGTGAATAAATTTACCTTCATTCAACGACAGATATTATATATTAGCTACTCAATAGAGTAGTCCCGGCGAGAATCGAACTCACATCAAAAGTTTAGGAAACTTCTATTCTATCCATTGAACTACGGGACCAAGAACTGACTGCAAATATCGGTTAATTATGATAGTACACAAATCATTTGTTTGTTGATTTTGCCAATTCGAGGTAATCTTCCAAA
This sequence comes from Bacteroidota bacterium, assembly GCA_034439655.1. Taxonomy (NCBI): domain Bacteria; kingdom Pseudomonadati; phylum Bacteroidota; species Bacteroidota bacterium. The sequence goes on from JAWXAU010000058.1 coordinate 15,562, forward strand.
ATCTGTGTTCCTTCGTCCATTATCAAATCATATTTGCCAGCATCGCTAATTTCTTCTTCACCATTTTTTGTTTTTTCAACCTTTGCACTTTTATCGAGTTTGCGTTTGGCATTCCTCACATTTTCTTTTTCTTTACGCTTATCTACTTGGGCTTGTGCGGCAGTTAGTAGCAAGGGTAGAAGTTTTTCTTCTTTCTGTTTTTCTTTTTCTTCATAGTCTTCCTCCAAGTATAAGAATTCAGTATTATTGTCCATCCGTTTTTGATGGTCGTCTAATAAAGAGGTTTTAAATTTATCAAGGTCGGTGTACTGCACAAACTGTGACGGAGGAATTTCATCATACGGCAACGCATAAGGATCGGCACTTTCGCCAAACAAGGTTGAGTCTATTAAAGAAGGAAATTGTACATCGGGTATTACACCTCGGTGCTGTGTGCTGCCACCGGTAATTCTATAAAACTTGGCAATGGTGGGTTTTATTTCTCCCATTTTAGGGCCGGCCACATTGCTCTCACTGAACTGATTCATGTCCAATAGGTTTTGCACTGTTCCTTTGCCATAAGTACGCTCACCTACTATCAAAGCCCTATGATAATCTTGCAATGCAGCAGCAAAAATTTCTGATGCAGAAGCACTGCCACGATTTACTAGCACAGTCATGGGGCCTGCATAATTTAGATTGGTATCTCGGTCTTCATCAACTTCTATTTGTCCATAAAGGTTTTTTACTTGCACCACTGGCCCTTTCCTTATAAATAATCCGGATAAGGTTATCGCTTCTTGTAAAGAACCTCCAGTATTATTACGCAAATCGAAAACGAGTGCTTGTATTTTCTCACCCTTCAAAGAGTCCAATAATTTTTTTACATCGGCAGTAGTTCCTTGATAGAATACGGGCAAATTAATGACGCCAATTTTGTAATCTTTTTTACCCCGTTTCAAATTTTTTATCTCACATTTTGCACGTTGTTCTTCCAGTCTAATAATATCTCTTTTAATTTCAATGGTTTTTCTTGGATCAGTTGGACCAGCGGTTTTGGGTATAATTTGCAGTTTTACCCAAGTATCTTTTTCTCCTCTTATAAGAGCAACCACATCATCCAGTCGCCACCCCACTACATCAACCAATTCTCCTTCTTTGCCTTGCCCTACACCCACAATCTTGTCACCATCAAAAATAGCTTTACTTCTATCGGCAGGGCCACCCTTCACTAGTTCGCGTACTTTGGTATATTCTCCATCGAGTGTGAGTGTGGCTCCAATGCCTTTAAGCTGCTGCGACATGTTTACATGAAAGTCTTCTGCAACACGGGGCGAAAAATAATCTGTATGCGGATCCACACAACCCGTAAAGGCATTCATAAAGGAAGAAAAGGCATCCTCGCTTTTTATTTTCGACATTTGCGTACGAAAATTATTATATCGTTTCAACAAAGTTTCATTTATTTCCGAACCATTTTTGCCAGACAATTTCATTAGTAGTGCTTCATATTTTACTTTCTTAGTCCACCAAATATTCTGTTCCGCTTCGTCCTCGAACCAAGGCAACTTTTCTCTATCGAATTGAAAATAATCTTCCTTGCTAAAACTAAAAGTGTCTTTAAGCAAGTTCTTAACAAAATCGACCCTACTAGCTATTCTAATTAAGTGCGTATTATATATATAAAAACCCGCTTCGCTATTGCCCGACAACAGTTCATCATCCAGTTGGGTCTTATATTTATCAAAAGATTTGATATCAGAAAGCAGAAAATATTGCCTCCCATCATCCAGTGTTTGCAAATATTTTTCATATACTTTTAGAGAATAATTATCATCTATCACAATCCTATTATAATGATTATGTGACAGGACATCCGCTATAATCATTTCGGTACGCCCATGTTGCGGCTCGGGATATAATTTTTTAGGGAATACACTACTTGTATCACCTGCAAATCCAAATTGTGTAAATCCAATAAACAGGACTAATAGTTTTATTTTTTGCATATCGTGTCAGGGTTCAAATATGAGACCAAAACAAAAACCCCAACCATATTTACGGCATGGTTGGGGTTTTTGTTTCATTAATAGTATTATTATAATTTAATAAATTTCTTTACTTCCTGTCGCCCACTCTGTTTGAGGAAGACCAAATAGGTTCCAGCTTTTAAATCAGAAATATTGATGGGTATGTTTTGGTTGCCGTTTGCTATACTATATAGCTCCGTATTGAATACTTGCTTGCCGCTTAAATCGACCACTGAAATAAATACATTGGAAGTTTTTTGCAGACTAAAGCTAAGGTTAATATTATCAGAAGCAGGATTAGGATATACACTCAGATTTGCTGTGTTTTCCGTTGTTTGCGGCTCGGCAATACTAGTTACTTGGCTATTGCTCATAAAGAAACCACGACCATGAGTACCTATATAAAATGTAGGGCCCATCCAGGGACGGTCTTCATATTGTTTGATACTAAACACTGGAATACGTTCCATTCCTGTATTGGCTTCTACCCATGTTTGTCCACCATCATTACTGGTCCAAATACCTAAATCGGTTGCGGCAACTAGTTTTTTGCTGTCGTCTACATTAATGGAAATATCATACACTGGCATTAGTGGTAAGTTGCTCTGTATAGATGTAAAGGTAACATTAGCTGCTACAGTATCTAAAGCATTGTGAGTTTCATATATATAAGAACTATTTCCATAGTTTCCCATTGTTACAATCATGTGATTTGAATCGTTAGGGTCTACTTCAACACTGGTAATTATACGGCCATTGGGCAGGTTATTGCTTATTTCTTTAACAGTTACACCAGTAACAGTGCGAGGTGAATCAGTGTAGGTAGCAGAATTTAATCCTGCAAACCTATATAAATCTCCTCTATAAGTGCCACAATAAAGATTATTCCAGTTGCTACTTATACCAATACTTTTTGGGTCGTTATTCAACCCCTCTGCCAATCGGAACCATTGTGGTTTTCCATCATTGCTTAATTTGTTTTTCACCAAAGCTTCACGAGTTATGAAAATAGCACCGCCATTTCCATTAGTACTGTTCATGCCCACTGCAAATATGGATGATGAATCTTGGTAATGTTCTCGGAACAAAATAGGTGTATTGAATATCTTGCTAAAGTTGCTCGTTTTATCGGCACATTTTGATAAACCCGCTGCCGACCCAAATTTAGGATCAACTTTATTTATCATGTCGCAATCGAAAAATAAATCTTCTGAGGTACCACCAGTTAAAGATCTTCTTACATTGCCATAATAAGTACTGTAAAACATAATATCGGGATTGATATGCGATATTTCGCTTTGGAAGCCATCGCCACCCATTATCTCAACAGCACCTTTGGCTGTATTGCGACTACCATTGATATATTGTGTACCATTGTCTTGTGAGCCACCTACAATATGACCCCGCCAGTCGGCTGCCACATCATAAAATTGAGTGACATTATAACCTTTGTTAGCTGTGAAGAAAGAATTACATCCGTCTGTCGATTTTCCGATACCTCCATCGGAACCTATATAGGTATTAAATTTTTTATTCTGTGCATCTATATTGGTAAACACAATAGCGTGTTTATCAGCATGTATATAATAAGGGCTGAATTCGCTTGCCCCGGTTAGAGCAGTTTTATTCCAACCTGAATTTGTGCCCCTGCCTGGCCCTTGCCATTCCCACCAGTCAACTCCAGCGGCAAATATTCGCTCCGGGTCAGTAGGATCAACGGCAATTACATTGTTCCAAGTTCCTTGCCCTTGAAGGCCATTTGATAATGGGTCAAAGTCGGCAGGCGAAGATGCACCTGAGGCAATTTTAGTCCAAGTGTCGCCAGCATCTTTCGATTGGTAGATTCCCTCCAACCTATTACTAGAAGCAGCAGAAGCCATTGCATAAATATAGTTGGGGTTTGAAGGTGCTAAGGCAATTGAAATTCTATTTGTGGTACTGCCCATTGGCGATTTGCTTACTTTAGAAAAGGGCGATTTGCCATCGTCACTTCTAAATATTCCAGTGCTTGTACAAACGAAAACTTTACCATTGCTTGCAACCTTCAAATCCAAACACATTGCATTTGGACTTCCAGTTGCTTTTTTCCAGTTTTTTCCATAATCTTCACTGTAATAATAACCACCTGCAGCCGCAACGTAAACCCTATCGTTGGTAGGATCCGACCCCATTGATTGTATAGAAGAGAAAGTTGAATAGGTATTGGGGTTGGTACTAGAAAGTAAATCAAAACTAGACCCACCATTTTTCATCATAAAAATACCTCCGCCATTAAAACCACTTTCACCTATCCCACCAGGATAACCCATAAAACCATTTTCTCCAGTTCCATAATATATATCTCCATTGGGTGTTTGTGTAATGCTAACTATGCAGTTGTGGTTGTTTTTGGTATTAACTCTTTGCCAAGATGAACCCGCAGTAGTTGTTTTCCAAAGACCACCACTCACCGCCCCAGCGTATAACGTTTTTTGAGTCGGGTCTTGATTGTCAACCAATATGCAACGCGTACGTCCGCCCACATTGTCGGGGCCTTTTTCTTGCCATTCCAATGGCCATTTCGTGGCACGTTGGCTTATCAACGCATCAGCTTGGCGAATGGCATTATATACATCTTTGGGGTCAACCTTATTGGTAATTTGGTTAGCCCTTAATTTGTGCATCATCTCTGCATAGGCTGTGGCTGAACGTTCTTCCCATTCTTCGCCACCGCCCTCTATTTGCAAGCGTGATTTGCGTGGTGTGTAATCTTTGCCTTCATTAATAAAGGTTCCTAATGCAAAGCCCCCTGCTAGTACAATAGCTCCAATCCAAATCGTAATTTTATTCATATCTATTTTTTATAAAAGTGGTTTCAAATTAACGGCATTTTTCAATACCAATCAAACTTATAAATGTTTTTCGCTGTGATAACTCGACCTTACTAAGGCTCCCGACTCAACGTACTGCAAGCCTCTGCTCAGTCCTTCTTCTTTGTACATCGCAAATATATCGGGGTGTATAAACTCCTCTACTTGCAAGTGCATTTTGGTGGGCTGCAGATATTGACCCAGGGTTAATACATCGCAGCCGTGTGCTGCCAAATCGTCCATAGCTTCAAACACTTCTTCTTTGGTTTCGCCCACACCTAGCATAATTCCTGATTTGGTGCGTCGGCCTCTTTCTTTGGTTAGTCTTATTTGTTCCAAGCTACGCTCATACTTAGCTTGAGGTCGTACTTTCTTATATAATCTTTTCACGGTTTCCATATTGTGCGAAACCACTTCAGGCTTTTCGTCTATTACTTGATATAATAAATCCCACTTTGATTGAAAGTCTGGAATTAAAGTCTCTATCGTGGTCATTGGGTTTTGTTCTTTCACCAATCGAATAGTATCGGCCCAAACGAGTGCACCTTTGTCTTTTAATTCATCTCTATTTACCGAAGTGATAACGGCATGTTTTACGCCCATTAGTTTGATAGCTTCAGCTACACGGGTTGGTTCATCTAAATCATATTCAGTGGGTCGTCCCGTCGCTACTGCACAAAACGAGCAAGAGCGGGTACACACATTCCCAAGTATCATAAAAGTAGCAGTACCTGCTCCCCAGCACTCGCCCATATTGGGGCAATTGCCGCTTTCGCAAATGGTGTGAAGTTTATATTCATCGACCAACTTTCTCACATTGAGATAGTTTTGGCCAGTAGGTAATTTTACTTTTAACCAATCGGGCTTCTTTGTCCTTGGAGGTTCGTTATCAATTACAGGTATTTCTAGCATTCAATATATATAATAACTTGTTTTGAATGAATAAGGTTGCAGCAAGGATTAGAATTTTTGGATTTGAAAACCATAACACTATTATACTGATTCTACAGATTGAATTTCGGGGATGGCCCTGCGGATTCCTTCTTCCAATCCTGCTTTCATCGTCATATTGCTTATATCACAGCTACTGCACGAACCTGTCAGCCTAAGTTTTACTACCATTTCTGGGGTAATATCTACCAGTTCTACATTGCCGCCATCGGCTATCAAGTAAGGTCTCATCGCATTGAGAGCTTCTTCTATTCGGGGTCTTAATTCTTGTTGCATTTTGGGGATTCAAAATTACATAATTTGAATGACATTTTATACGCTAACTATATTTTGTGTTTTGATGTTGTTTATGATAGATACTTGCCTTGCCACCTGCCCAGCCAATTCATTAAAGGCATTACACAAAATATCATTAGATGCAACGATTGGTACTCCTTCGTCGCCAGCTTTACCTACAGGGATTGAGAGGGGTATTTGCCCCAACAATTCTATATCGAATTGCGTAGCTAATTTCTGCCCACCACCTTGGCCAAATATATAATATTTATTGTTGGGTAACTCAGGTGGGGTGAACCACGACATGTTTTCTACTACGCCAAGTAAGGGTACTTTTATCATAGGCATATTGAACATGGCTGCTGCTTTTTCTGCATCGTCGAGGGCGACTTGCTGTGGGGTTGTAACTAAAACAACTCCTGTTAGCGGAAAGTTTTGGCAAAGGGTTAATTGGATATCTCCAGTGCCAGGAGGAAGATCTATAATAAGGTAATCCAAATTGCCCCAATCTACATCGTTCATTAGTTGACGTAGGGCTGCCGATATCATAGGGCCACGCCACACCACGGCTTGTCCGGGTTCTAATATGAGACCAACAGAGATAGCCTTAATACCAAACTTATCAATGGGCACCATTAAGTTTTTGCCATTCACTTCACGCATCTCAAGCGGACTTCTTTGCAAACCAAGCATGGTGGGAATAGAAGGGCCATAAATATCTGCATCCAACAAACCTGTCTTTGCACCCGTTTTTGCCAGCGAGAGTGCGAGGTTTACGGCGATGGTCGACTTGCCCACGCCACCCTTGCCTGAGGCGATAGCTATAATGTTTTTAATACCTTTAAGTTCGCTACGCTCTTGCCCTGTTACACGGCTGGTCATCTTTATTTCAAGGTCTATATCTTTACTTATAAAGTGGCGAACAGCAGTGGTACAAGCGTGTTGTATCATATCTTTCATGGGGCATGCGGGTGTGGTAAGCTCCACTTCAAAGTATATTTTGGTGGGGGTGATATCTATCTGCTGCACCATGCCCAAGGTAACGATATCCTTTTTTAAGTCGGGGTCATCTACATTGCTAAGGGCTTGCAGCAATTGTTTTACGGTAATTTCCATCTTTGTTATTTGCTGCAAAGGTAGGGGAATTCGGATTTGGGATTCTGGATTTGGGCTGACGCCTGAATGTTGCAGTAGCATTTGCGAGTGAATGTTTCAGAATCTATTATTTAACTAAATTAATTATACAACCCTGCTATTCCTTGCTTTACATTAATTTTGCCGCATACATGCTCAACAACAAACAAATAAAAACAGTACAAGTGGTAATGGTCTTTTTTATAGTGAGTACCGTGATGTGTGTTGCTTATATAATATACTCGCATAGTAAACAAAAGATTGATAATGACGAAAGGGAGTATTATAAAGATTTAAGTAATACTTATATAAACAGCCGTGATAGTTTACTTAAGGCTGCTCAAACAAATGACACTTTATATATTGTACCTACTGATACTTTGGCTAAGATGAAGTATTATAGTAATCCTTTGCCTGATAGTTTGGAGACGTTGGTGAGGGAAGGGAAGGTGAGGAAGGTGAAGGTGCAATAATTGCGAATTTAGAATTACGAATTACGCTTTTGTAGTCATTAACAAATACTTCTTATAATGGTGAGAGGGTGAAGTTGCTGACGTCTGATTTCGCTGACGCTTTGATGCTTTTTGCCGAATGAGTTAGCCCCGCGTAGCGTCGTCATCCTGAATTTATTTAAGGATCTCACCGATGAATAGCCTAATTGCCCCATGGGTTTGAGGCCCTGAAACAAGTTCAGGGTGACGCTGACGCCTGATTAGCCTCTGCATCTTAGCTATCTTATTTTTGTCTGAATCACGTTCGCCGCGGCGAAAGGCCGATAAATGGATTAACAGGATTTTTTTGGGAGAGAAATGTTTATTTTTTTAGGAATACATTTGTGGTCTAAATAAACTCAAATTAAATATACTATTATGAAAAAATTTTACACTTACGATGAAGATAAGCAAAAAGGATCATTTTCACTCGACGACCTTTCATGAATTAAAAGAGACACGATGGTTTGGTGCGAAGGAATGGAAGGATGGAAACAAGCAACAGAGGTAGAAGAATTATCAGAGTTATTTAAAGGCGTCCCCCCTGTATTTTTTGCAACATCTTCTACTCAGGAAGCCACACCGCCTTTGCCTATCAGTAAAACAAAGGAACCTGAAATTCCAAAAGATGAAGAGCCTTTTATTAGAAAACATCGCAATGTTATAATAATAATTTCGCTTCTACTTATTATAACGATAATAGAAGTTGTTGTAAATAACAACCAAGCAGCAAAACAAGAAAAACTAGAAAAAAATTAGAAAAAAAATTGGAAGAACAAAACAACGCCCTAGAGGAACAGAAGGTTAAACAAAATCAGCTAGAGGATGCAGAAAACCAAAGAAAAACCGAAGAAAAAAATAAAGAAAATGAACAATTAAGACTGCAAAGAGAAATTAAAAAACAACAATTAAAAATAGAATATGATAATGCTGTAACAACATTGAGAGTTGAGAAAGAAAAAATAGCTGAAATAGAAAGGTTTAAACTTTTGCGTTCCGCATATGCAAAACAGGAAGAATTAAGACAGCAATATATAGTAATTCGAAATTGGGAAAATGAAGTTGAAAGATTAGAAAGTGAATTAAAAAATTATTGAGAGCAAATTGTCAATTGTCAATCGCAATTATTTACCCCTCTTCCCCCACATCGGGCGTTCGCCTCGGCGAACGCCCGATCAAAAAGCTTAAACCCTCGTCAGCAAATCGTTCCGCCGCGGCGGACGTTAATCGTAATTATTCAACTCCTCTTCCTTACCGTCCTTTGCTCAATTCTTTTCTCATAATCCACACCCTTAAATATGCGTTGCACAAATATGCCGGGAGTATGTATTTGGTCGGGGTCGAGCTCGCCAGCGGACACCAGTTCTTCTACTTCGGCTATGGTTATTTTACCTGCCATGGCCATACTGGGGTTAAAGTTGCGGGCAGTTTCTCTATATATTAAGTTGCCATGGTAATCGCCTTTCCATGCTTTTACGATGGCATAGTCGGCACGCAGCCATGTTTCCATTAAGTGTGGTTTGCCGTCAAAGTCTCTAATTTCTTTTCCTTCGGCTACCTCGGTACCAAATCCAGCGGGTGTGTAAAAAGCAGGGATGCCTGCACCGCCCATCCAGCAGCGTGTTGCAAGAGTTCCTTGGGGTATTAGTTCTACCTCCAGTTCACCACTTAATAGTTGGCGTTCAAACTCGGCATTCTCGCCCACATAACTGCTTATCATCTTTTTTACTTGACGTGTTTGCAACAGCAGTCCTATTCCAAAATCGTCGACCCCTGCATTATTGCTAATACAAGTTAGGTTCTTTATACCTGCTTTCACCAGGGCCGCGATACAATTCTCGGGTATACCACACAGCCCGAAACCACCGAGCATAATGGTTGCTCCATCGCTTATGTCTTTTACGCCTTCGTAGGCATTTGTTATTACTTTATTCATAAAATTCCCTGCAAAGTAAAGGGAATTTTAGTAGTAATTCTACTTTGACAAGTTAGCTTTATGGTGATCTTTGCTTTATATCATAGGCTCTTTGCTTATGTCTGTATTCCATTTGTAGCCATACCTGTTGTTC
>JAWXAU010000059.1 GCA_034439655.1 Bacteroidota bacterium
ACACTTTATTTTATTGTAGTATCGCTCGCCGCGAACTCCGATAACTATCGGGGCTTCCTTTTTACACAAAAAGGAAGCAAAAGTGTTTTTATTTACCAAAATGAATTAAGTACTGAGAAAACTGCTATCACTGTTTTTCCCAATCCTGCCTTTAATGTTACTAGTATTACAATTGACAAAAGTTTGGGAGACTTAAGTTCATTGAATTCTATAAAACTATTGGTCAGCTACTATTAATTTCGAAGAAAACTGAAAACATGAATATTTCAGAACTACCTGCTGGCATTTATATAATAAAAGCAAAGAATGTGAAAGGCGTCACAACCGTTGCTAAACCGATTAAACAATAAAAAAATCTCTGTTGCAGTTGTTGGGGACACACAGCCACTTGCAATATATTACTTATCTAAATCATACTGCTTAATTTTTCTATATAAAGTCCTTTCGGAGATACCCAATTCGCGGGCAGCTGCTCGTCGTTTGTTTTTATATTTTTCGAGAGCTTTCTTGATGAATTCTAATTCTCTTTTCTCTAATGATAATACTTCATTGGCAGGGCTTTCGCCCACGTCAACCACTTGTGTATCAGGTTGAGATATAATAACGGGTTGTTGTTTACTATATACTTGCTGAGGTGCAACATAAGGTTGCATCATCTGCATAGTATCTTCTTCGCGGGGAATTTTCATGAGGCTTTGCACTTTATCACTTTGTACCATAGAAGCAGCTTCACTTGGGTTTTGAATCATGCCATAAACCACTTGTTTTAAGTCGTTCATATCGCGTCTCAAATCATATAATACTTTGTAAAATATATCACGTTCGCTAAGCCCGTGCTCATTGTTATTGCCATTAAATAGGGCAGGGGTCTGCGGGTTTTCTTTCGGTAGGTAACTATATAATAGTTCGGCGTTGATGCTCTTTTCATTTTCTAAAACCGATAATTGTTCAGTGATGTTTTTGAGCTGCCTGATATTGCCCGGCCAACGATAGTTAATTAATAATTGAGCTGCATCGGGCTGCACAGTGGCGGCTTGGGTTTTATATTTTTCAGCAAAACCTTGGGCAAATTTGCGGAACAACAATACCACATCCTCTCCACGCTCTCGCAAGGGTGGCACTTTAATGGGCACCGTATTTAGTCTATAATAAAGGTCTTCTCTAAATTTGCCTTGTTGCGTAAGTTCTAAAAGGTCCCGGTTTGTTGCTGCTACTACTCTCACATCAGTTTTCTGCGATTTGCTGCTGCCAACTTTTATAAACTCGCCCGACTCAAGAACCCTTAATAAACGGGCCTGGGTTTCTAATGGCAATTCACCTATCTCGTCCAAAAATATGGTTCCTCCGTTCACGGTTTCAAAGTATCCTTTGCGTAATTCGTGTGCTCCAGTATAAGCACCTTTTTCGTGACCGAACAATTCGCTATCTATGGTTCCTTCTGGAATTGCTCCGCAGTTTACCGCTATGAAAGGGCCATGTTTACGGTTGCTTAAAGTATGAATTATTTTGCTAAAGTTTTCTTTACCTACGCCACTCTCACCATTGATTAATACGGTCATTTCGGTGGGGGCTACTTTTATAGCAGTTTCGAGGGCTATATTTAATATGGGTGCATTGCCCACTATCTCGAAACGGTTTTTAATATCTTGTAGATTCATATATTAGGTGAATTGTTGTGGCGTCATTTGCAAATTTAAACCTTAAAAACGATTATACGACTTTTTGGCCACATAAATTAAGGTGTTTAATAATAACAGTAGATTGGAGGATTTTGTTTGGTAGACAAAATGGCAAAGCATAAATGTTTTTCGATTGGCGACAACGCCAAACCGTGGGCAAATCCTTCCAAAATATAATATAATTAGGGTCTGCTCAACAACTCGTCCAACAGGAATAATTGCCTATTTTGAATAAAAATGATAGTATAGCGTGTAATTATTTTCATTTTTCAGTTGAATATAAGCGATGATTCTCCTTTTAATTTAGAGTTAGCAAAACCTTCTGCACGGATATCGAGCAAATAGGCTAAAAAGCCTTGCAGTAAAATCAATGAACTGATTGCAAAAAATGCTGTATTATAGTTAGTTGTATTCAAGTTACAAATGCAACTTTTGTTTTGCAAATTTAGCTAAATAAAATTCATTTGGTGATAAATATTTTAGTTTTTAGAATGGTAATGCCGAACTACAATATGTTTAGTCCCCCTTTTTTTGGACTATTATATATTGAGTTTCGGTATAAAATAGTTCTCCACCTGTGGCGGATTTAGTTTTTAGAATGGTAATGCCGAACTACATCCCGAAAGCCCAGCTTAATCCCGATAATTATAGGGATGCGGGGGGATTAGTCCCTTTCTTTTGGACTATTATATATTGAGTTTCGGTGTAATTGTGCGGGCTCACGCAGGTCTAGTCTATCGAGGCGGATTAAGGTTTTGCCGTCGTGGGAAGTTTCGTGTATGTTCACAAACTTTTCACCATAGGCTACTTCATCAGTGATATAAGAATAGCGAGAATGCACATTGGTGGAGAAAGCCTCGTCGAAGGCTTTAACCATCACCATAAACTCTACTTGCATATCTTTTAATTCATCCAAACTGACATTATATAATGGACTTTTATCGGTTAAAGGGTGAACGATGGTCCAAGTGGTTGGGAACATAGTTACTTTATTTCGTTCCAAATCTAAAGCTGTGTATTGACGAACAGGCTTGCCGTGTATGGTTTTTATATAAGTAATATTTACTTGCACTTCTACTTCTATCAATTGGTTGTCTCGGGCATTGGTCATGCGGAACATCCATGCGTTTATATCTCTGTACGGAGCTATAATACTTGTTTTGGAAAAAAGTATATTAGCCACGGGCCTTGCAAAACGACCATATATAAGTCCGGTAGCTAATGCAAATCCCAATAAGCCCGACAACGATTCGATAGCCGATACAGTTGATGCTATAACACCTACTGGGTTCACCCTTCCATAACCTACTGTTGTAAGTGTTTGTGCTGAGAAGAAGAAGGCTTCCCAAAACTTATCCCAAATTGCTGCATCAGGACTAATGCCACCCAAATGTTCCAAACCTATAATACAATAAATACTTGCAAATAAAAGATTCGCCACAAAGTACACTAAGAATACTAGCATATTAAACTTCCACCACGGCATGGCTATAAGTTGGTGGTAAAAGCTGAGACGTTCCAAAAGATTCAAGCCTTTGCGTTGCACATTGAACGAGCCATCGTTATTGATTAATCGCCCTTGCCCGCTTTGCACTTGGGTCCCAAAACCTAGGTCTTTGGGAGGTTCCGTATTTTTATTTTGCTTTTTATGAAACATAAATTCTCAAAAAAAATTAACAAATATTGTTGTGGATTGTTTTGACAAATGTAGGGATTTGTGTTGACACGTTTATCAATTGTTGTATCACTTTGTAGCCGAATGAGGTTAGCCCCGCGAAGCGTCTTGCGGTTCGCCACGGTGAATATTTCGGTATCTGCTTTCTGAATACCGTAATATACAAGAGTCCCTGAGCATCCCAAATAAGATTGGGGACAGGGTGACGCATACGCGATATTTCGCTAACAACTTAATTAATCAAAACTTCACTACCATATTAACCTTATAGTTTACTTTATATAACTTATCGGCATCTTCTTTATTATATATTTGTGCAGCCTGCCACGGCTTTGGTAGGTTTTGCAAAAGAAGTTGTATTCGATCCAAATCATTTGCATCTAGGGCTTTATTGCTAGTTTGCACATTGGTTACACTTCCTTCCCAAGTAACAATAAATTGTAAATTCAATTGTTTAACTTGTGCTACTTTCTTACCCAATGCGTCAGCTATTTGTTTTTTTAGATACCTTGCCAGTGCGGTCATTCCCTGTGCACTATCAGTATTTATATGGGGGGCATAAATGGGTGGGAAAGGGGCTTGCGTAACAAGGTCGGAAACCCATAACTCGGGCTCATGGGGCATTTCGTTTTCATTGCCAATTCTATATAAATCATCTGTGGCAGGCGGTGCGTCCTTTCTGCAAACAGCCCAAGCTATATAAGGACTCAACGCCATAGTTTGCTTGTTTTGTTCAATAGCCATAAAGCCCGCATATATTTCCATGGTTTTCTGTTCGAACTGAAAATAATTCATCCATTCTATATTAACCTTTGCATAGCCACCTGGGAAACTTCGGGTATTGAACTTGCTCATGCGGTAGTCTTCGCCATCCATATAAATGTTAGGCACATAACGAAAGGTTTCGTTGGCTTCGTCTTCTTTTTTTGCCGTATCTATATAATAATCCTTGGTATAGGGGAAAAATTTCAGCACCCAGCCTGATATATTAAACACACCATAGTACGATGATTCTTTATATAAATTGTTCCAAAATCTAATATCTACTTTTCCCTGCCTAGCCTGCAGAAACTGTTTTAATATAGGCTTCAAATTAGCAGTCCAATGCCGGAGGCCGTACCTGTTAAAGATATCTACATTTTTATATATCTTTTCCCAATCTTGTACGCTACCCGTTAAGGTTATATTGGGAATACCACAACCACTAACAGCAGCATAGGCAAATGCTTTTTGCGTTGCCTCTAGCAAGGTGGTGGTATAGGCTATTCGCTCGTTTGGCCCAGTAGTACTAAAGGCGGGCATCATTAATTCATATATTTCGGGTTTTATATATTGTTGCACACTATCGGCTAGAGCGGTTACTACACTATCCCAATAGAGGGCTTCGCCAGTTATAAGACTATCATATCTCACGGTGATAATCTTCGGCCTCTCGGTTTTAAATACCTGCTTATCTAGTGTTTTAAAATGTTCATTGATATGGATAGAAACCCCTTGGCATATAAGCAACCACACATGGTCGGGCGAAAGTACAAGCGGGCGATGCTGGGCATAAGCATACTGCACTGTTTGCATGAAACCGTTCATATACACAGGCAATACTTTATGCTCGACACTATCGTGGTGCATGGCATATAATTCTTTGCCCAAGCGGATTTGCACTGCATCACTCAGGCTAGTCTCCATTAAAGGTTGTACGGCAAGCTGCACGGGCGATACAGCAAAGGTGAAACTTTTGGCAGTATCAGTAGGATAGGGGCAAGGGGCAGCATGCAGTTTGGCTACTGAATATAATATAATGAATATGTATAAGGAAGATTTCAAGATAGTTACTAAGCTGCAAACTTAATAAATAATTGCGATTGACAAATTAAGAATTACGAACATACACCTCTTTCTCTTATCTCACTCCTTCAGCGAGAGGCGATACCAATCTCCATAATTAAGAAACGAAAAGGGTTAGGTACGACGACAATCATTAACCCGCTATTGCACGCATTATCCAATATTAACCATCCCAATCAATCACATCTTCTTTCGCAGGTTCCTTAGGTTTGTCTTTCTTGGGGTTTAGCTTATCATCGTTCACTTCTTTAAACTCCTTTTTAAACAGTTCTTTCACCTTTGCTTTTTCTTCTTTGATGTTTTTGGTCGCTTCTTTTTTGAATCCTTTTTTATCATAACTGAACTTCACATCGGGGGCAATACCTGTCATGTGTAAAAAAAGATAGATGCCGCGGCGGCCTTCGTCTATGAGCTCTCCAAACTCGTCGCTACTTGTTTTTGCTCGTTTCTTGAATAGCACTTCGTTCAGTTTTATTTTTATATAATAATCGAGGTTATTATTAAAATCGTGCTCGCCACTTACGCTAAGGTTAATCGCATTGCTTTGTATATTCATTTGCGGTATATGTATTACACCATTATATATAAATAGGTCATTCTCCAGTTTACTAAACTTTAAATTACGTAGCTCGGCCACGTCGATAAACTTAGCCATTTTAAGTACGGGCTCAAAGTTGTTCAATTCACCATTTTCTATCAGTAAATGGCCTTCGGTTTTCATTTTTGTGGTAAGTACATTTAGTTTATCATCATAATATATAAAGGCCTGTAATCCTTTGATGGTGGCTTTTCCGCCAATTTGTTTGTGAGATAAAACCGTTTGATCGAAGTTGTTGAAGTCTTTAAAAAACTCACTCATCGATATATTATATATATTGCCTTTGGTATCTAATAAAAAACCTGTTTCTATTTTTCTAAAATCCAAAGACTCGAAAGCTATATTACCTCCGAAAGCATTCGCTTTAAGATTTTTTACCGCTATATATTCCTCACCCATTTGGGCAGATGCGGTAGCATTTTTAAATACCAGTTTGTTGAAATCGAACTGTTCGCAATCGAATTTTATTTTAGCTGAAACTCTCGGCGGCAAGGCAAATGCACTGGATAACGAGTCACTGGTGAGGGCACTTTTATATATAAAATGCTGCGATGAAAGTACCGTATTCAAATCCAATATCCCATTGTTGAATATATAACCATACCAATTCCCCAATTTGCCTTTTGCATCGAAATCGCTTTCATTATAATACCCTGTAAACTTATTTAGTTCTATATTGTTTTTATTGAAGGTAAGTACGCCCTTTAATGCTCTAAAGTCGTGGCCAGGCATATTATAGCACAGGTCTTTAAAAGTGATTTGTCCTTCGGCTTTTATATTTTCGGCTTTCTCTTTTTTGTTATTGGCAGCATGATACACAATACTGATATTGGCATCCAATTTACCAGAAATTTTACTTTTTTCAGTAAGCAAAAACTGCAAATCCGCAGCATCTATTTGGGCATTGAGTTTTGCAACGATACTGGGATTGGTAATTCCTTTCAAATATAAGTTCCCATTGATTCTACTTTGGTTCATCGTCGCACTAAGGGCAGGGATCATAAGTATCCCGCTTTCCGCATCCTTATTTTTTTCTATCATATACTCACCTTTTAAGTTGATATTTTTTAACTTGTGTTCAGCTTTATATAATGTACCGTTCTTTATGCCAAAGTTTAACTTAAGTTGGGGTGAGTTGTTCTTATCGGTTCTTCCACTAAGTTTACAATCTATATATATATCACCGTCGCTTTTATAATTCGCTGAATTGATGGAAAGCCCCAGCAAGGAGGCCAAAGAAGTGATTTTCATTTCTTGCCCTTTAACTGCCATATCAATGGTGGATTCGGTGCCATAAAATAGCGTCCCTTTAAGCTCTGTTTTTAATTCGCCTGATACCAAAGTACTTTTTTGTATTGTAAATAATTCTTTGTCCAAACTCACACTGCAATTCAAATAGCTGTTAAGTGGTCTATTCTTGCAAATAATCGTCGTATTGTTAATTATCTCCAATTGGTCTATTTCACTTCGTTGCTCAAAAATAATATTATTGTTTTTGATAGTGCCTGACGCCTTTAAATTATTGATATGAAATGCTGTAACCAATTGGTTTTGTGTATGCCTGTAGTAAATGTTTTTAAGCTCTATATAGTTTAGCTTTAGCCAAAACTTACTATCCTGTGCACTGCTATCGGCTTTCACAATATCATAATTGTAATTCCCCTGGGCATCTACAATACCATCAATGCTTCCGCTATCTAAAACTATATTGGATATTTGGTAATTTTTGGTAATTACATCCCACAAATTAAAATTGATATAAGCATCATTAACGCTCAATAAATTACCAACAGGTAATCCCGGTTTATTTATAATACGAACCTGCTGCAGATGCAAACCAATCTGTGGGAATTGCTTGAACATAGAAATATCAATTGTGCCTACTTCTAATTTAGCATCAATTCTATTATTAATCTGCTCTATGGCATATTCTTTTAAGTCTTTGGCGAAATACCAAGCCAATCCATAACCTACTAGGGGTAAGAAAAGAATAACAATTAGGATAATCCACAGTATTTTTTTGAGTCGTTTCAATATAATATTATTAAACGCAAAATTCGAGAATATATTGCAGGCTTATCTATATTATAATCAACATGGGGCAAACAAAAAGGGGAGAGGTGACCTGTATACTGGAAATATATAATCTGATTACTTTGCCGATTGCCTGTGGTTAAACTACATTTGCAGTATGATTGTAGAGATGTATCCCTATCCTTATTACAGTGACAATTTAAAACAGAACGAGCCCCTTCATTATTTTATTTCGAATACATTTAAATCGTTCCAAAAAGAATTTGATTTGATGGCGAGCAATTTATTCATGGAGCCCAAGAAGCTAGAAGAACAAGCCTTTTCATTGGTTGAGAGTTCATACATAGGTTTAATGAATGGTGCTATGGTCAAATATTTTGGCGATGAATTAACTTGCCTACAAGAGTTTACCACCCTCGATAACAAAGAAGCTAAAACACGTGCTGACTTTATGGTTCGGTTATTATATCCCAAAAGCCCAATTGATGTATTGTTTGAAGTTAATCCAAAAGAAGAGTGCAAAGAGAATTTGATGTTAGATTTTGGGTTTAAAAACGAAACAGAACAAGTACGAAATTATTATAAAGATACACGAGCAAATTATGTAAAGAAATCATACGCAGTGCCGATTTGCTTTGGATTATTGGGCAATTCAGAGATGGTAAAGGAAGCTATTAAAAATTATCCAAAAGGTTTTAAAGAAAAGAATCCGCTAACTGATTTTTGCGTAATATATCATAATAATAGAAAGAGTAAAGGCATCTGGATATATGGAAAAATTAACAGCCCTCAGGGAGCAATATCCTATTAAAGATGCTTTGTTTCCCCAATGCAAAAATAAATTTAGGTTTGAGGGTGCTTCGTAAGCGGCCAGATGGGTATCATGATATAGAAAGCATATTCTTGCCTATACCTTGGTGCGATGTACTGGAAATAGTAAAATCAAACACAAACAATCTCGATAAAATAACTTGGAAAAACTATGGGCTTGAAATTCGTGGTGGGCAGAAGGACAACTTGATATCAAAAGCCTATAATGCCCTGAATAGGGATTTTAGTTTGCCTGCTATCGTAGTTAATTTACTCAAACAAATACCTATGGGGGCAGGAATGGGTGGTGGCTCGGCCGATGGTTCTTATGCCTTAAAAACTTTAAATGAACTTTGTGGTATTAACTTAAGCGAAACACAATTATTAAATTATGCTTCGCAACTTGGTGCCGATTGTAGTTTCTTTATCCATAGCAAACCAGCCTATGTGCAAGGCATAGGTGATAAGTTATCTTTGATAAACTTTGAATGGCCTAGCAAGTATATATATGTTGTTTGCCCTCCGTATCATATTTCTACAGTACAGGCTTATCAAAATATGAAACCATCTGAGTTATCTCAAAGCTCTTTAGTCGAACTGATAGATGCCCCTATTGGAGCGTGGAAAGACAGTATCTCAAATGATTTTGAACTATATGCTTTTAATAAATTCCCCGAAATAGCTAATTTTAAAAATAAACTTTATGAATGTGGGGCTTTGTATGCCTCGATGACAGGGAGTGGTTCGGCAGTGTATGGATTTTTTAATGCTAAAACAGATATAGAATTAGCGAAAAATTATGAATGCAGATGGATTGGGTTAAAATAAACTAGGGCGAGCTCTTACAAAAATAGATTGCACAAAAAAGCCCGATAGGAATTATCCTACTGGGCTTTTTTTTATGATGGGTAAATTAGATTTTGGTTATACGTTTTGTTATTTTAGCAGCATTACCATTGTTGAAGGTAACGATTTCCATGAGGTAAATTCCTGAAGGTAAATCAGAAAGATCTATTTCAAATTTGGGATTGATATTATTTGTTTCAGTAATAAAGGCACTAATCATTTCTTTGCCAATGAGGTTTCTAAAATGAATCTCAACTTGAGAGGTACCAACTTTGTCGAAGTTAATCTCAATATTGATATTCTTGCCAACAGGGTTGGGGTAATAATTCATTTTAAAATTAGGTTCCCCAAAGACATCGGTAGGCTGTGTTACATCTACCGGATACGGTATAGGTTTAACAGATGCAATAGCATACTGAAAGTTAAACGCAATAATAATAATAAGTAGAATTTGTTTCATGTACTATTTGGTTAATTTTACAAAACTAGGTGATGGTTGGTTTAATTTCCAAATTTATTTTCGTTGTCAACATTTATGGAAGCCCTATTTAGTCTGTCGTTGATTGCTAATCCTATGCCAAAGGGAGGAACAGGTTCTGCAAATATTTTATCCACTCCCATACTGTCTATTTTTCTGAGCATCTCAAAAAGGTTCTTTGCAGCCTCTTCCATATCTCCCGATTGGGTAAGGATAAATTGCGTTGCCTCAGGTGCAAATATTTTATATTTTTGGTAATTAAGCAAAACATTACTTGCGGAATTTCTTACACCAGATTCTTCGGTTATTTCACCAAAAATCAATGGTGTTTTGGGTGCATAATGACTCTTAAGCATTCCAGGTGCAACGATGTCGGCAAATGACGCAATTGTCGGAACCTTAATTTTACCAGTAATTTCCAAAATTTGCTCTTGCGTAATAGCTCCAAATCTGAGTATTTGAGCTTCGGGATTCAACAATGAAACAATTGTGGATTCGAGCCCAACCTTACATGCCCCCCCGTCTAATATATAACTAATTTTATCTCCTAAATTCTCCTGAACATGCTGTGCAGTGGTGGGGCTTATGTACCCAAATGGATTGGCACTGGGGGCTGCCAATGGAAAATCCAGCAACTTAAGTAAGTTTAGTGTAATGGGATGAAGTGGCATACGCAAAGCCACCGAGGGGTGGCCAGCCGTGGTGAGATCGGGGACAATTGATTGTTTTTTTAAAACCAAGGTAAGTGGGCCAGGCCAAAATTTATGTGCCAAAATTTCTGCCATAGCAGGTATATCCTTGGCGAATTTTTGCATTTGATCAATATTTGATAGATGCAGAATTAAAGGATTGAAGCTTGGCCGCTGTTTTATTTCATATATTTTAGCAACTGCATTTGGATTTAACCCATTGGCTGCTAGTCCATAAACAGTTTCGGTGGGAATAGCTACCACACCGCCATTTCTTAGTATCTCGGCTGCAAGTTCAATATCTTCACCTATTTCGGCCATTAAAAGAAACACTCACAATTAAGCCGTTCAGAAAAAGCCAAGTATATTATTTCATTAATAAATTTCCAATCGTTAGGCTTCAATATTTTTTCCAAATCTTCTTTTTTAATCCAAAACATTTCGTCTACAAAGGCCACTTCACCACCCATTCCAGTAGGGTCAAATAGCGAACTCATTGCGAATAACGCCGTTCCAACGTTTCCAGTATTGGGGTCGTTCACTATTTTAATAATAAATCCAAAACCCATTAATGAATCTGTTAAAAAGGGAATTTGATACACGGAGTCGTAATCGAGGTCAGGTATATTCGGATCTTGCTTGATGCGAATAGTCCTATTCATTTGAAAACGCAATTTGACATCATTCCCTAACATCTTATTTGCAAATTCATAATTTTCCCAAACGGCTACACGATCTGATATAGCTGCATTGTAGAGTTCAGGCCCGAATGCTTTATACTTTTGCCAGCGGTTAGTAAACATGGTATTAATAGTTACTACCTCTTTGTTGCCGGTGGTAAAATCGTCTATCATTTTCCACTCAAACTCACTTAGTAAAGCATTGAACTGACCTCCATTAATATATCCCCAAAGCTGCATTTTATCTTCGCCATCCTTAGGTCGCTTGAAATACCAAGCATATAAAGTAGGGTTCACTTTTTTAAATCCCCATAGCCAAGCCGATTCAAAGGTGACCATCTCGGTAGTATCGCAGGTTTTGTATTTTTTTTCTTTTTCGAAGTATACGTCCTTTGTTACTTTTATGTTGTACTGCCCCACTTTTTTTAATTCGTCAGGCGTATATGTTTTTTGCAATTTATCGTCTTTATACATAGTAATTTTATTCTGACTAATCGCATTATAAGTCTTACCTGCAATTGATTTGAATATACCAGAATAAAATCGGCCAATGGCACGTTTAGAAGCCTGTACGGTAATTTGGTCCTGGGCATGTAGGTTTATTGAACCAGAAATAAAGAGAGCTAGGATGATGATTTTTTTACTCATAAGAGTTAATTTTTTTATTGGGTTCGTATTCGCAGTGGTAAAGAAAATTTTATAATATTTATAAATGATGTTGAATTGCTTCTTCCAACAATTGTTCTTTTTTAATGGGTACTACACCCAAGTATTCGCAAACCAAGCCTCCTGCAAGATTCGATAACTGAACTATACGCTCAGCAGGCAGGTTCAAAGCTAAACATAGTGAAGCAACACTTATTACAGTATCTCCGGCACCCGAAACATCGGCAATGGTTCGCAGATGTGCTGGAATAATAGACTTTTGATCATTCACACTATAATATACACCATGCTCGCTAAGCGTAATCATAGAAATCTGATGCGGCATTTGCTGTTGTAATTGTATAATAGCATTCGAAATAGTGTCACTCTCAGGTTTAATGGGCATAGTTTTAAGCCCATCTGCCAGTTCTTTCAAGTTAGGTTTGAACAGTGATACTCCATTGTAAGCAAGGAAGTTTCTTTTTTTGGGATCGGCAACCGTGGGTATATTCTGCTGTTTGCAAAGAGCTATAATTTGCTCGATTACTTTTGGGGTAAGAACCCCTTTGTCGTAGTCAGAAAAAATAAGGACATCGGCCTGAGGTAATAAATTGGCTACCTTTTCAAGTAATTGGTCTTCTTCTTCGGGGTTCAACAGGTCAGTTATTTCCTGGTCTATCCGCAGCATTTGGTGGTTATTTCCAATAACTCTAGTCTTAACGGTTGTTTGACGCTCGGTAGATGAAACTATGCCACTGTCATCGAGACCATTTTCATTTAGTAAATGTTTAAAAATCTGAGCATCGGCATCATTACCTATAACAGAGCAGAGCAGGGGAGAGGCCCCCAACGATTTTATATTGAGTGCTACATTAGCTGCTCCCCCCATTCGATTTTCTTTTTTTGTAAGTGCCACCACTGGCACAGGTGCCTCGGGAGAGATTCTATCGACCTTGCCCAAGTAATAGGCGTCAATCATTACATCGCCCACAATCAGGGCTTTTAGATTGTTGAAGTCTTTAAATATTTTTTGGATTTCCATTCCTGATGTTTAGTGCAATTTCGATAATGCTGTTTTGATACGGTTTACCGCTTCAATAAGTTTCTCATCGGCGGCGGCATAACTAAATCTTAAACAATTCGCATCGCCAAAAGCATCGCCTGAAACTAAACTCACATATTCGGTATTAAGCAAATACATGCAAAGATCTTCGCTATTGCTTATAAGATTGCTACCATCTGTTTTACCGAAAAATGCACTAACATCAGGGAACACATAAAAGGCACCTCCGGGTATATTTGTTTTCACGCCAGGAATTTCCTTCATCATTTCCAATACCAAATTACGTCTACGAAGAAAAGCATCTCGCATATCCCAGGTAGGTTGTAAATTGCTATTGAGAGCGGCAATTGCTGCACGTTGGGCGATAGAACAGGCTCCGCTGGTAAATTGCCCTTGCATTTTTTCGCAACTTTGGGCCACAATTTTACTAGCTCCGATATAACCTATACGCCAACCTGTCATGGCAAATCCCTTGGAAACCCCGTTTACCGTAATTACCCGTTCAGCAATAGACTCAAATTGAGCGATACTTTCGTGCTTGCCCACAAAATTGATATGCTCATATATTTCATCCGATATAATATAAATATCGGGATACCGTGCAAATACTTCGGCCAATGCAGCTAACTCATTTTTGCTATATAAACTTCCTGTAGGATTGCAGGGCGACGAGAACATAAAAAGACTTGTACGCGGTGTGATTGCTGCTTCTAATTGTTCGGGCGTAATTTTAAAATCATTGTCAACTGTAGTATGAATATGAATAGGGGTTCCTTCCGCCAACCTCACCATAGCACCGTAACTTACCCAATAGGGATTGGGAATAATTACTTCATCGCCAGGATTCACTGTGCAAAGCACCACATTCATAATACTGTGCTTGGCACCCACGCTCACTACTATTTGATCGGTAGCATATTTCAGGTTATTCTCACGGTCAAATTTGTCTGAAATAGCTTGCCTAAGTTCTAGATAGCCTGCCACGGGTGTATAAAAAGTATAGCCTTCGTCTATAGCAGTTTTTGCAGCGTCTTTTATATGTTGAGGGGTTTCAAAATCAGGCTCACCAAAACTGAGATTGATCACATCATGGCCTTTGGCAGCAAGCTCGCGGCCTAATTTGGCCATGCCTATGGTTTGTGATTCGTTAAAACGGTTGAGTCTGTTGGCTAAATGCAGCATATAATTAATAAAAGGCTGCGAAGATACGGATAGTGTTATTTTGAATTATAAATTTTGTTGGGTTAATAGAATTTATTTTCACACCAAATCACGTTCTCCCTGCGAAAAATGCAATTGATGTAATTGTATATCTTCCATCAATTTTTTTTCCATTACCAAATTGTATACAAATTCCATCTGCTGCTCTTTGGACAAATGGGAATTGTCTAATACTATGGCGTCCTCGGCTTGTTGCAGTGGACTTTCTTTGCGTGTAGAATCAATATGGTCACGTTCGGCCAGATTTTGTTTTACTTCTTCCATGGTTACGTCTTCGCCTTTTACTTGCAATTCCTTGTAGCGACGCTGTGCTCGTGTTTCTGGATTTGCTGTCACAAATATTTTAAGTTCTGCATTTGGAAATACCGCAGTACCTATATCACGGCCATCCATCACAATTGCTTTCGACCTACTCATTTGTTTTTGCAATGCTACCATGGCATGGCGAACTTCTTTGATGGTGCTCACATTACTAACATGCATCGACACATTCATACCTCTGATTTTCTCTTCCACATTTTCACCATTCAAATAAGTATCGCTGTTTTTGGTTTCAGTGTTCAAGTGGAATTCTATGTGAATATTGGGAAGCTCTGATAAAACAATTGAATGTTGGGTATAATCCAAATGTTTGCTCATAAAGTAAAAAGTAACAGCTCGGTACATAGCACCAGAATCAACATATCTGTAATCAAGTTTCTTAGCCAAGTCTTTGGCCATGGTGCTTTTGCCGCAACTTGAAAAACCATCAATGGCTATAATTATTTTACGCATAGATTTCACTTCAAATATGAGCAATATATTTAAATAATACAAGCACTTTTTTCAACATTTTAGATTTCAGATTAAATATGCGGAACTGTTCATAATTTATATTATGTTAAGTTGCAATTTGAACTCAATCGTCTGAACTTCACATGTACGCACTATTAATTTGTTGGGAATGGTACTTCAGTTTCCGTTTTTGGCGTGGCAATAACCTTAGGCTCTATCACCCTACCAATGCCTGCAAATCTTTGTCGGTACCAACCTTGGTCCAAACAATCTAATCTAATTCCGGCATGGCTTGCCGAATGAATAAACCAAATTTTTCCGCCATCTGTCGAAGCTACAATTCCGCTATGACTTATATAATAACTTCGCGTTTTCTTATTATAATATCCAAAGAAAATAATATCACCTTTTTTAGCAGTTTGCTCGGTTTGCGGATTGCTCACTTTCATTTGTTGGCCAGCTTCGTGTGGCAACTTGTAGCCGAAATGTTTAAAACAATACAGCACAAAACCTGAGCAATCAAATCCCCGTGCATCAACTCCACCATAGCAATAACGAATTCCTAAATGGCTTTTTGCAAAACTAAAAAGGCTGTCAGCAGTATTTGAATCTTTAATACTGTAAGTGTTTTTGGCAACGATATTCGTATCGGGCAGTGTACGAGGTGTAACCTTATGGGCAACTTTGCGTTTTTTGTAAGTCTTTTTGTACTTTTTGCTTTGTGCATTGCTTAAAACAGCTAATGACAAAGCAAATAAAAGCAGTATTATATTTTTAATTTTTACATTCATCATGGAAACGGTGCAAAGATAGACCTAAATATCAAACAAATAGAAACCAAGTGTTTGCAAACAAAAAAAAGGACTCCGCTATGACAAATTTTCCCTTATTTGGACTATCTTTGCCGTTCATTTTGAAACGGCTGTCCCTAAATATTAATTTGTTAGTTTTATGTTTTTTAATGCTGGCTGCATCGTGCAAAACAGAATATAGCCGCATTAGCAAAGACCCAGACATGCAAAAAAAGCTGGAGTATGCTCACAAATACTATAAAGCAAAAGAGTTTGAAAAAGCCATGGTTTTGTTCGACCAAGTGTCGGCATTTATTACCGGGCAAAAGGAACAAGAAGAGATACAATATTACATAGCCTATTGCAATTACAATATGGGCAATTACGATTTGGCCTCGTACCTATTCAAATCGTATCACGAGAATTATCCAAGCTCGAAGAATGCGGAAGAGTGCTACTATATGTATGCATACAGTCATTATATATCTTCGCAGGGATCGGAACTTGACCCCACGAACAATTACAAGGCCATCGACGAGTTTCAATCCTTCATTAATATTTATCCAGAAAGTAAGCGTGTTGAAGAAGCGAACAAGTGCATCGACAAATTGCGTGGTATTATGGCAACCAAATCGTATAACAATGCCAAGCTATATTATAAAATAGAAGATTATAAAGCTGCCATTGTGGCCCTTAGGAATGCTATAAAAGCATGGCCCGATATCGAACAAAGGGAAGAAATGGAATATATGGTAGTGAAGTCGCATTACCTCTTAGCTCTTAACAGTGCTGAACTTGTAGAGGAAGAAGGGAAAATTAAAAAGATAAAATTAGAACGTTATCAAAGTATGACAGAAGCATACATACTTTTTAAAGAAATCTATCCGCAAAGCAAATACCTTGATGAACTTGCAGGTTATTATAATAAAACACAGAAAGAAATAATAAAACTAAGTTAATATATATTTAATTATGCCAAACCCAAACAAGAACGTAACAACCACAACAATTCCACGCGATTTACGCAGCATGGAAGAACATACAGGAAATTTGTATGAAAGCATCGTAATTATTGCTAAGCGCGCCAACCAAATCGCTGCACAAACCAAAGAAGAAATTCACACAAAAATTGCTTCTTTTCACCACGATAGTGATACCTTGGAAGAAGTTTTTGAAAACCGTGAACAGATTGAAATGTCCATGACCTACGAGAGACAACCCAAACCAACCTTGGTTGCTATCGAAGAATTTTTAGATAAAAAAGTTTACCACCGCAATCCACTTAGGGATATTCAGGAGTAAAATAATTATCATATTAAAGGGGCTCAAAAACTTGGGCCTCTTTTTTTATTAAATGAACTTAGGTAAAAAAAAGATATTGCTCGGTATTACTGGCAGCATTGCAGCCTATAAGATACCTATGCTTATTAGGGAGTTGAAAAAACTTGATGCGGAAGTAAAGGTTATTTGCACCCCCGATGCCTTAAATTTTGTTACAGCTCCTACCCTGTCAACACTCTCAGGAAACCCCGTTTATGCTGATTTTATTAAAAATTTAAATGGTGAATGGGTGAATCATGTGGAGCTCGCTTTGTGGGCAGATGTTATATTGATTGCCCCTGCCACTGCCAATACATTGGCAAAATTAGCAAACGGACAGTCCGATAATTTATTGGTAGCTACTGTAATGTCAGCCCGCTGCCCTATTATAATAGCCCCGGCTATGGATCATGATATGTATATATATCCTGCTACGCAAAATAATATTGAGAAATTGAGGTCGTACGGGCACCATATTGTAAACCCTGAAAACGGCGAATTGGCCAGTGGCTTAATTGGTCAAGGTCGTTTGCCAGAAGAACAAACTTTGGTAAACTGCATACAAATGGTTCTTACCACAGAAAAGAAATTTGCAGGAAAGACTATATTAGTTACTGCGGGTCCTACCCAAGAAGCAATTGACCCTGTTCGCTTTATTAGCAACCATTCCACAGGAAAAATGGGAATAGCCATAGCAAAAGAGTTTGCTTTGCATGGTGCAAAGGTTATTTTTGTTCATGGCCCTATTGGCATGCAACCAGATTCTGTATTTGGAGGTCTTGATATAGAAGCTATCGATACGATAGATGCAGAACAAATGTATAAGAATGTTTCCAAATTTTTTAAAACTTCTGATATTTGCATTATGGCAGCAGCAGTTGCCGATTATAAACCCAATGTAGTTGCTCTCAAGAAAATTAAAAAAGGAGCAGATGCTGCAAAACTTGAACTTGTGAAAACAACGGATATTTTATATAATTTGGGGCAAACTAAGAGGAAAGGGCAAACGCTGATAGGCTTCGCACTGGAGACAGACCATGAAGAAAAAAATGCAATATCGAAATTGAAGAACAAAAACTTAGATATGATAGTATTGAACTCTTTGAATAATAAAGGAGCCGGCTTTAAATACAATACAAATCAGGTTACCATGATTTGCAAAAATGGAGACAAAGTAAAAACGGCACTTAAAAATAAGAACGATATAGCTTTGGATATTTTAAATCAAATACATAAAATACGAATATGAAAACTCGGATGCAACTATTTTCCTTGCTTCTATCGTTATTGTTTTATAGAGCGGCCACAGCTCAAGAACTTAATGCTAAAATTACGATAAATCCTGAAAAACTTGGCAATGTTCCCGATAAAACAATATTTAATGATATGAACAAAGCCATCACCGAGTTTTTAAATAACCGTAAATGGACCAATGACCAATACCAATTGGTTGAGCGAATTAATTGTACTTTTTTTATTAACCTTACCGAGATGTCGACCGATGTGTTTAAAGCCGAAGTTGATATACAAAGTACCAGACCTATATATAAT
>JAWXAU010000060.1 GCA_034439655.1 Bacteroidota bacterium
GATTTTAAATTCAATACGCTTTATACTGACTATTCGGCAACAACAAACCTTGACCAGATTTTACAAGATAGAGAGCGTGATGAAAATGGTAAATCTGTATATAAAAAAGATGAAAACGGAAATGTAATTTTAGGAAAAGAGAAAAAAGGTGTTCCGCTTTCTGACGTTTGGGAAATCCCATATTTAAACCCAAAAGCAAAAGAAAGAACAGGCTACCCAACTCAAAAGCCAGTTTTATTGCTTAATCAAATTTTAAACATCGTAACAGACGAAGGAGATTTAGTTGTTGACCCGTTTTGTGGTAGTGGAACAACTTGCGTTTCAGCAAAATCTTTAAAAAGACAATTTATCGGTATTGATATTTCACAAGATGCTGTCGAACTTGCTAATTCACGATTACAAGAAATGGTGATTTCTGAATCAAACTTATTAAACAAAGGAACAAACGAGTATCAAGAAAAAACTGAAAAAGAGCTTACTATTTTACAAAATATCAATGCTTTTCCAGTTCAGAGAAATAGTGGAATAGACGGATTATTAAAAGACCATTTTGAAGGTATGCCAGTTCCAGTAAAAATTCAAGGAGAATATGAAACGATTGAAGATGCAATTGAGAAATTAGAAAAAGCATCTTATGGTAAGGACTACAAAATGAAAATCTTAATCCAAACTAGAGAAACAGGAATAAGCAGACTCTTTGGTTTTGAATCGGACGTAACAATAATAAAATCACTTGAATTACAGACAAAAGATTTGATAAAGAAGAACAACGAAGGCATAACAGCACCTACCCAAAAGGCGGGGTTTCGTGTTCCAAAGACAGTTTAGTGGTTAATGGAAGTTCAGTTTTTCAAATCAAGTTTTGTGGTAAAAGTCCCGCCCTTCGGGTAGCTGCCAACCGTTACCGGAAACCCTATGGCGACAGTGCAAACAATGAACTGACTAGCACGAAATTAACTTTGACAACACTATGACAACCTGTATTCAAAATAGACAATTGTTCCTGGTGGCTGAGTTTTTGAGCAGACCCTATAATAGTTCTCCGCCTGTGGCGGATTTAGTTTTTAGAATGGTATAAAAACAACTGAAATTATCCGGCCAGGGAGTTCGTTCCTAAGGAAGAAAAAAACAAAACGCCCTTACAGTATGAATTATAAACGATTATGAGCTTAACTAAACGTAATTGAATCGTAATTTGTAATTTATACCACCACTCTTCTCCCGATAGCTATCGGGCTCCGATCAGGGTTGCACTTGTATATAACAATCGGGCGTCAGCTAATTCGTAAATCGTTCCGCTGCGTCAGCCCCCATTCGCCGGCGGCGGACCGAATCCTATTATATCCCTATTTCCGCTTTCGCAGCGTCCAAAACTTTGAAACTTGCTTCACTATTTTCGGCTTGGCAATATATACGCAATACAGGCTCAGTGCCGCTTGCACGCATCATCACCCAAGACCCATCACTTAAATGAAATTTAAATCCATCTGTATCTTCTACACTCGTTACTGTATAAGAACCAAAGTTTTTATATAATCTGTTTTTACAGTTTTCGATGATCTGATTTTTCATCTCATTTTCTACATGTTCATCATAACGCTCTACGGCAAAACTTCCAACTATATTATATATTTCTTCAATTAATTCTTCCAAACTTTTACCACTCTTCGCCATCATTTCCCATATAGTTAAACCAATCCATATACCATCACGTTCGGGTATATGTCCTTTAATAGCTATTCCTCCGCTTTCCTCTGCTCCTACCAGTGCGTCACCGCTTAGCATGAGTTCGCATATATATTTAAATCCAATTTTTGTAGTAGTAGATTTTATATTATACAATTCGCAAAGTTTATCTACTTTACTACATACACTAAAACTTTTAATTACCTCGCCCGTGAATCCCTTTGTTTTGGTTAAGTATTCTATTAATAATAATATAATATGATGTGAATCGACAAAGCGACCTTTGGAATCATATAATCCAATGCGGTCTGCATCGCCGTCTGTCGCCAATCCGCAAGCGATATCTTCAGCGATGCGAATTACTTCGGAGAATTCTTGAAGGTTTTTATGTATAGGTTCAGGTGCTTGTCCATCGAAGCCCGGATTATAATCACAATGCAATAAAGTTGCTTCTGGAAACAAACGACGCATCACATTTTGACCAGAACCATACATGGCGTCGTAAGCGAAATTAAGCCCACTGTCTTTGATAGCTTTGATATCGAAATTGGCTTCCACATGTTTAATATACATATCTTCCAAATCGACAAATGTTATCATATTCTTTTGTATATAATATTCAAACTCTTGTATATCATTTACTGGGCTATCGGGAATTAAAGCTTCCACCTCATTCACAAAATCGGGACTCGAAGGACCACCATAACTACCTTTCAATTTGTAACCATTATAGGCAGGCGGATTATGACTTGCTGTTATCACAATTCCTTGGTCGGCATTCAGTTTTACTATTCCCAATGAAACCATAGGCGTAGATGCAATGCCTTTGTGCAAATGAACTTTGATGCCATTAGCAGCCATAACACTTGCAACATTTTGAGCAAACATCTCACCACCAAAACGACAGTCGTGGCCAATTACAACAACGGGAATTTCCTTGTCCTGCTTGAGCCTGAGAGCAGTGCCCAGGGCAACTCGTTTTACATTTTCTAAAGTAAAATCATCGGCTATAATAGCTCTCCATCCGTCGGTACCAAATTTTATTTGCAACATAATTGTATCCTATTTATTTGAAAATTTGTGCAAAAATAAGGAAGAGTTTGCAGTAAACAGTTTACAGTTCTCAGGTGGCAGTTTATAGTGCTTTGAAGAATAAAAACGGTCTACTGCAAACTCTTTACTGCAAACCATTTTTCTTCCTTATAATTGCACTCAATAAATAATTATCCGCCGCGGCGGAAAACCTCTTTAAATCATCAAATATGAAGTCTTTCACTCAAGAAATTATTATCAATGCTACTCCCGAAAGAGTTTACAATGCCTTAGTAAACCCAGTAGAACATTCAGATTTTACTGGCGGTCATGCCGAAAACACCGATTCGATGGATGAGGATTTCTCTATCTATGATGGTTATATTAATGGCAAAAATTTAAATCTGGTACCGGGCAAATGCATCCACCAAACTTGGCAAGCAGCCGAAGAAGGCTGGCCCGAAGACCATTATAGTGAAGTTAAGTACGAACTAGAAATTGACCCTCATGGCACTTTAATTAAATTTACCCATAATAATGTGCCTGATGAATATGCTGACGATATATATAATGGCTGGAAGGAACATTATTGGGAGCCATTGCAGGCGTATTTTATCAATGAGTAGTGTTATTACCTTTTGGAAAGTTTAAAACTTTCCAAAAGGTAATAATCCCTATACCAACATCAGCATCGGTGCTTCCAAATAATTCTTTAAGGTTTGTAAAAATGCAGAACCCGTCGCACCATCAACTGATCGATGGTCGCAGCTTAACGTTACTTTCATCACATTTCCTATTCTAATTTGGCCACCTTTTACTACGGGTTGTTCTTTTACGCCACCCACAGCAAGAATGCACGAATCGGGCGGATTGATGATGGCCGTAAATTCTTCTATACCATACATTCCCAAATTACTAATGGTAAAAGTATTGCTACTAAATTCCTCGGGTTGTAGTTTTTTGCTCTTTGCTTTTGCTGAAAATATTTTTACTTCGCTATTAATTTGAGCGAATGATTTTTGGTCAGCAAATTTCACTACAGGTACTACCAAACCTTCATCCACGGCCATGGCCACGCCAATATGTATATGATGATTGATACGAATCTTATCGCCCAACCAACTGCTATTTACTTTGGGGTTAGTACGAAGAGCAACTGCGGCAGCCTTCACTATCATATCATTAATAGAAATTTTGGGGCCACCCATTTCGTTCAAACGCTTGCGTGAATCGACTGCGGCATCCATATCAATTTCCATGGTGAGGTAAAAATGTGGAGCGGTGAACATACTCTCACCCAAACGGCGAGCAATAGTTTTACGCATTTGGCTCAGCGGAATATCTTCGTAACTTTCGGCTGTTACTGGAACAAATGCAGCCCCCGCCACAGGAACATTTTCGAGGTCACGTTTTACAATTCTTCCATACTCGCCACTGCCATGTATGGCATTCAATGCTATACCTTTTTCTTCAGCGATTTTTCTTGCCAAAGGTGATACCTTCAATCTTGAATCGGAAGAAGATTTGGTTTCTGTATCTTTTGCAGGTTCTGCTGCAGGGGCTTCTTTCTCTTCTTTCTTAGTTTCGGGTTCAGCTTTTTCTTCACCCTTTTCTTTCTCGTCTCGAGTGCTATCAGGGTTTTCTTCAGTGGTTTTTTCTGTTGCAGGTTTACTTGAGCTATCTCCTTTCAACAAGGCTTGTATATCTTCGCCCTCCTTTCCCACTATTGC
Source organism: Bacteroidota bacterium (assembly GCA_034439655.1). NCBI lineage: Bacteria > Pseudomonadati > Bacteroidota > Bacteroidota bacterium. Next base: position 4,449 of record JAWXAU010000060.1, read on the forward strand.
TATCACTGCATCTACTGGAACAGCTTGGCCTTTTTCAATACCGATGTGAAGGAGCGTTCCTTTCACAAAATTTTCAAGTTCCATAGTAGCTTTATCGGTTTCAACCTCGGCTAAAATATCACCGGGTTTTACCACATCACCTACCTTTTTATGCCATTCTACTATTACACCTTCGGTCATGGTGTCGCTCATCTTGGGCATTTTTATTACTTCAGCCATAGGACTATTTTATATTTTATAATTGCTATTTTTTATTTTTTTCTTCGATAAACTCAGACTGACAAGCAAACTCAGACTGACAAATCTACTATCACCCTGAGTTTATCGAAGGATGGGCAAAAATAGGCTGAAAACTTTTCATTTCCTTTCTTTGTAGTTTTGTTTCTGCTTGCGTACTTCGCAGGGTCAAGTTAGAAAATTGATTTTCATGCAAAAATACTTTAAGTGGCTACCCCACGCACTCACACTTTCCAACCTATTGATGGGTTGTGTGGCCATACGTTTCGCCTTACAAGATAACCTTGCCGATGCTACTATATTTATGGTAATTGCCATGATATTCGATTTTTTCGATGGCTTTGCGGCAAGAATGCTAAAGGTAAGTGGGCCGCTCGGCAAACAATTAGACACCCTTGCCGATATGGTTACTTTCGGCGTTGCCCCTGCCATGATATTATATATGATGGCCTCCGATAGTCAGGCACATGCAAAGTATAACGATTTTCTTTGGGGAGACCCACAAATAGTTCAGTACTTAGCGTATTCAGTTGCAATTGCTTCTGCTTGGCGGTTGGCAGTTTTCAATATTGATGAAGGCCAAGAATATGGTTTTGTAGGATTGCCCACCCCCGCCAATGCTATGATAGTTGCTAGTTTGCCTTGGATTGCACATGATTATGATTTCCCTTGGTTGCCACAACAATTAGAAAATCCTTATGTATTAATTTTCATCATGGCATTATGTACTTGGTTGCCTGTAAGTGGAATTAAATTAATGGCACTCAAATTTAAAAACTTTAGCATACAAGATAATTTAGATAAGTATATTATAATAGTTTGTGGTGGATTAAGCGTCGCCTTTTTCGGTTTTGGAGGAATGCTTCCTACAGTTCTTATATATATATTAATTTCGATATTTTGGCCGAAGAGAAAAACAGTAGTTAGTAGTCAGTAGTCAGTAAACAGTAGTCAGTAGACAGCCCGCCGCGGCGGGTAGTAACTACTAAACAGTTAGATGACGCCGTCCGCCGAGGTGGAGCACTGACGACTGTTTACTGGTTACTAATTACTAAAATAATTCAATCACAAATCATTAAATAATTAAATAAAAAGTGGGCAGTTTTAAAATAGAAGGAGGCAACAGACTTACGGGTACTGTTATTCCACAAGGTGCAAAAAATGAAGCACTACAAATTATATCGGCAGTATTACTCACTGCCGAAACAATTACGATACATAATATTCCTGAAATACGGGACGTATTAAAGTTGATCGAACTATTACAAGATTTTGGCGTCATCGTGCAAAAACTTAAAAAAGGTTCTTATACTTTTACTGCCAAAGAGATAAATTTGGAATACCTTATTTCAGCAGAATATAAAACCAAAGGTGCAGGATTGCGTGGCTCTGTAATGGTAGTGGGGCCGCTACTGGGACGGTTTGGCAAAGGTTATATACCTACTCCTGGCGGCGATAAAATTGGCCGTAGAAGATTGGATACACACTTTATAGGTTTCCAAAAATTGGGTGCAAAATTTATATATGAAGAGCAAGAAAAATTTTACCGTGTCGATGCATCACATTTAACAGGAACTTATATGTTATTGGATGAACCTTCGGTAACAGGAACTGCCAATATTGTGATGGCCGCTGTGCTTGCAAAAGGTATTACAACTATATATAATGCTGCTTGCGAACCTTATCTACAACAGTTGTGCAAAATGCTGAACAGTATGGGTGCAAAAATTGCAGGCATAGGCACCAACAAACTAGAAATAGAAGGGGTTGCAGAACTTGGTGGTACCGAGCATACCATGCTTCCTGATATGATAGAAGTGGGTTCGTTTATTGGTCTAGCCGCTATGACGCAGAGTGAACTTACCATACAAAACCCGATGGTTTCAGAGCTCGGACAAATACCTGATATATTCCGACGCATGGGTATACAATTGGAACTAAAAAGTAATGGCGATTTATATATACCCCAACAAGATTCTTATACTATAGATACATTTATCGATGGTTCTATTCTTACCGTATATGATGCTCCTTGGCCAGGTTTTACGCCTGACTTATTAAGTATTATATTAGTTACCGCAACGCAAGCAATTGGCAGTATGCTCATTCACCAAAAAATGTTTGAGAGCCGCTTATTTTTTGTAGATAATTTGATTGATATGGGAGCAAAAATTATACTGTGCGACCCACACCGGGCAGTAGTAATTGGACTTGAACGCAAATCGCAGTTACGTGGTATTTCTATGACCTCTCCCGACATTAGAGCAGGAATGAGTTTGATTATCGCAGCCCTTAGTGCACAAGGCACTAGCACCATTCACAATATAGAACAAATTGATAGAGGTTACGAAGAAATTGATGTGCGTTTGAATGCTTTGGGAGCGAAGATTGTGAGAATATAATAGTTAATGATGAATGATTCCCGCCGTGGCGGGGTAAATGGTTAATTGAGCTTCGTCATATAAAATATATAATGATTAATGATAGCATTTGATTTAAGAACAAGGAATGAAGATTTTCGCTTTATGAAGTTCTGATACTTCTAATACTAATTCTTAAACTAAAATAGTTCTCCGCCTGTGGCGAATTTAGTTTTTAGAATGGTAATGCCGAACTACAATACATATAGTCCCTTTCTTTTGGACTATTATATATTGAGTTTCGGTATAATCCGCCGGCGGCGGAATCGTTCGTAAATCCTTGTTCGATATTCTTTTTAATTTTGCGAAGCTGAAATTAGTGGTTAATGAGAACCCGCTACCACTAGCATCTGCAATACAAACCGGCGTCAGCCCCCCCAAATCCTAAATCCCAAACACAATAAAATTTTTCCTTTTACGTTATATAGTAAATCACCTTTATTTGCATATATGATCGTAAAAAGAACTACAATCCTCATGCTGCTTTTTTATTGCAGTAAATTTGTTTCTGCACAGTTTTATAATAATGATTACGCTGAAGTATTCTACATACAGGAAATTAGTAATAACAAAAATATTGTATTTCAAAATTATTGGTTTACTGATTTTACCATTACTGACAGCACGATCAAAGCCCAGCGGCTTAGGAGTATAAAGACGGAAAGAATTGACAATAAAGAGGGATTTACACACCACACAGAATATATTTATGATAATGCGGGAAGAAATACTTTCTTGTCGGAATTATATTTGTATAATAAAAGATACCGACACAATTATAGTTTTATGTTTACAAATATTTACAAACATGACACAGGGAGAAGCGAAGGCACCTCATATTCTATGAAAAATGGCAAATTACACCAAGTATTTCGATGGGAAAAATTATCAGACACTACCAATCTTGAAATTTACAGAGATGGTAAAATGGCTACTAATAGCAAAAGAATTCATCACATCAATGCAAACAAAGATGTATATTATATAGAAAATTATGAAGGACCTAGAGAAAAGTTTTTAGGAAATACTTATTATGAGTATTATATCAACCATAATATTAAATCAGTAAAGCAATACAACCCAAAAGGAAAACTTTCGCATAGTTGGATGTATATGGATTGTGGCACTACTCCCAGCAATAACAATCATAAAACCATGGACACCATCAATATATGCCGAAGTTCTTCTTATGACAAAGACAGTAATCTGCACCAATATATCACATATACAAGTGTAAAAGGCGTTCAGTATAAACATGAGAAAATTAGCGACAAAAGTGGTATCGTGAAAAAACATTTCACCATCAATCAAAAAACAGGACATTATTATAACCTTGGTGAAACTTATTATACAGGTGACACTTTATGTTACGCATATACAAAATACAGAGACCGCAACGGAAAGCCTAGTTACAAATATATTTATTCTTTTGTAGGGAATAAAAAAGTAGCTTACGATTATATTTCCTATAATAAAAAAGGAAAAGAAAATAATCATTATCGCTATAATTATTTCTATGATAAAACTGGCAAAATCGTGAAGCATATCAATACTAGTTTTACTTATAAGAAAACAACTGAAAGTAATTATACTTATCACTATTATTGATTTAGTTCAACTCTAGTCGTGGGTCTGCCTGGTGGAAACACCTAACAGCAAACTCGTTGGTGGTTGGTGAAAACACACAACGACGGGCATCCGAGACTGTGGACAGACCGACAAACAGGCGTCAGCTCCCATTCACCGAGGCGAACCGAATCCAAAATCCTGAATCCCTCCTTAATAATACTTAAATACTGGATACACTTTCTTCCCCAATTGCATCTTCGCTATATACAAATCGAAGAAATTCCAATGCACCAAGCCATCATCCGATTCGGGTTCCAACATATAGAAGACTAGATTCGATAAAGGTTGAGCCATATCAATTATATAATCCCCTTTCTTATATTTCTGTGTAGTGGTATTAAATTTTCCATACAAAGTAGCAGCATAATGTTTTTGAAAAATCTCTTTGTCACGTATCAAACTATCTATATAATACATTTCACCTGTATAGCTTTTGTTTTGGGTAAGTTTTTCTACTTTCACGCCATGCATTTTTAGGTTTTCTATAATATCTGTGAACTCAGCAGGTATTATATATCCACGAGGCAAAATACTTTCTTTGGTAGCCACAAATTTTGCATGGTAATCTATATTGTTATATTCAACTATTTTACCTATTTTATAATACTTTGTTGCATCCGTTGAATCCTTAAAAGGTATATAATCGTAGGTGATAAAATTGTTGAGTTTATGAAGCGGGACCATTTTAAACTTAACACCTTTCCTTGCTACTCCCGCATGTTGTATCACGTTTTGAATAGTTGCCAATTCAGCTTGTTTATTAGTGGCGATAATTTCTGCTGAATGCAAATTTGCATACTCCAAAATTTCTGATACAAAACTATAAGTACTATATATACGTTGATAGAAACGCTCATGTGCAAATGCTTCACTCAATATCGCCATCCTATTCCTAAACCCAAACTGATTAACCAAATACCGTGGATGGTGATTATAACTATAAAAGTTTTTGGGCGGCCAACCTTCATCCAAATAATAATCGCCATAGGGACCCATTAATAAATTATATTTTTGCTTGCATGAATCGGTAATTGTTGGCAACATTTTATGATAAGTATAATCGAATGGGCCATACTCGCCAGCAGAGTGAAAACTAGGTGCCCATGTGAGCGAGTAGGCGTGCCAAGTGCCATTGGTGGTATGCAGGTCTACAAATATTTGAGGGTCCCAAGGCACTATAACTTGTGTAAATAAGGCACGGGTTTCTTTGGCTTCCATTTTCACGCCATCACGGTTTAAATCATAGCCTTCGCTGCTTTCACGCTCTCCTGTTTCGAGCGGACTATCCTCCTGAGAAGAGCGAAGTCCTTTGGCCATTTTATCGTTTGCATCGGTATTATATATTGGAACGAATATGATAATCAAACTATCGAGCAAATGCTTTTTATTGCCCAATAATATATCCCGCATCAGCATCATTACTGATTCTTTTCCTTCCACTTCACCTGCATGAATATTACCTTGTACATATACGATAGTTTTGCCTGTAGCCTTTGCTTCTTCTGGTGTGTTAACCATTGGCTTGGCAAGCACTGCAACAGGAATATCTTTTCCTTCCAAGCTTTTGCCCATGCTAAAAGTATATATATTATTACTCAATAATTTTATCTCATTCATAAAGACCATCACCTCTGCATGGGTCGATGTTTTGAGAAAATCTGTTTTCTCAGGTGTAAGCAATATGCTTTGGGGCCATAGGTTTTGAGCATGAACGGTAAATATTCCTATAAGAGTTATAATAGTAAAAAAGATGGATTTCATTTGGGCAAATATAGACAAAATTGTTAAATTGTGTTTTATACCGACACTCAATATATAATAGTCCAAAAGAAAGGGCCCGAATACTTTCGGGATGTAGTTCGGCATTACCATTCTACAAACTAATCCGCCACAGGCGGAGAACTATTTTAGATTAAGAATTGGTATAAGAATAGCTATTATATAAAAAACTCCTGGCTAGTCCAACTTCGATGAAAAAAATATTCGATAATTAGGAATAATGATTGGAGGTTCTAAACTTTATTATAGTATGTGAATTAACCATCTATGCATATTTGTATTCAAGAAACAAGCTTGCATGCTAATGGTTGGTGAAAACACATAACTACAGGCATCTAGGATAGCAACTGGGTGCTAACTACATATATGCCACCATTCACTGTTCATTACATCTCACTTTTAGTTTTTAACTTTTCACTATTACCTGTCAACCTCCTCCACCATCTTTGCATACCTCCCACCCTGCTCAATCAAACTTTTATGAGTTCCGCGTTCAACTATAATTCCCTTATCAAGCACCAATATTTCATCGCAGTGCATAATACCTGAAGGTCGATGGGTTACTATCAAAACCATTTTGCCTTTACCTGCTGCTTTTAGCCCGTCAAGTATTTGTTGTTCCGTTTGCGTATCAACCGCACTTAAGCAATCGTCGAATACCAATACTTTGGGATTCATAGCCAAAGCACGGGCGATGCTCAACCTTTGTTTTTGTCCGCCGCTTAGTGTAATACCTCGTTCACCTATCAAAGTTTCAAAACCTTCTGGCATGGCTTCAATAGTATCATATAATGCGGCATCTTTTGCGGCTTGTATTATAATACTTTCAGGTAAAACGGTTTTTCCAAATGCTATATTGTTTCGCAAAGTATCGGAGAACAAAAATACATCCTGTGGCACATAACCTACCGATTGTCGGTACTGATCCAGATTTACAGAATCGAGTGCTTTGCCGTCTATATATATATGTCCCGCAGTGGGATCCATTAATCGCAATAATAATTGTGCAATAGTGGTTTTGCCACTACCCGTATGACCCAATATCCCCAATGCTTTTCCTTCATTTATTTTGAAACTAATATTAGTTAAAGCATTGTAGTTTTTGTCAGGATATGCAAAAGAAACATTTCTGAATTCTATATCATTTTGCAAATTAAAACCTGTGTGCTCATCTGGATTAGATATTAAAGGTACGGCCTGCAAAAACTCATTGATACGCTTTTGTGATGCCGCTGCTCTTTGCGTGGTGCTCGTTAACCAACCTAACATAGCCACTGGGAAAGTGAGCATCGTTATATATATAATAAACTCTGCTATAGTTCCTGGCCCTATCTCCCCGTCCATTACTTTAAGTCCACCTATATATACAGTAAAAATAGAACTTAGCCCCACCAATAATAACATTAAGGGAAACCACAATGCATCGACCATAGCCAAATGCAATGATTTGTTTCTGTAATCGTGTGCTTCCTTTTCGAAACTGCCACCAACTGCTCCTTGCTTGGCAAATGCTTTTACTACACGCAAACCACTAAAAGTTTCTTGCACAAAAGTGCTGAGGTCGCTTAATTTACTTTGCACCCTATCGCTCCTCTTATTAATAGTATTGTTGATGAAATAAACTGAAATGGAAAGTATGGGTAGCGGGGCCAATACATATAATGCTAACTCAGGATTCACAGTGAACATGGAACTAATTACAACTACAAACATGGTGAGCATATTTACCAAATACATAATTGCTGGACCCACATACATTCTCACTCGGCCTACATCTTCACTAATGCGGTTCATCAAGTCACCAGTATAATGTGTTTTGTAAAAAGCAAAATCGAGCTTTTGGTATTGTGCATATATCTCATTTTTCAAATCGTATTCAATATTCCTCGACATCACGATAAGCGATTGCCGCATCATATACATAAATACACCGCGTATAATAGCAGTGCCGAAAATGATACCAACGAATAACCAAATATTGGCAGCCGCACTTCCATCGGCCAATGAGTTGAAAGCCTCTCTAACATATACGGCCTGATACACGGCGAAAATATTTGCCAAACCTACAAACAATACTCCCAATATAAAAGGACGACGGTATTGCCAAAAATATTTGTTGAGATGCTTAAAGGGTCTGTTCATATTTGGTTTGCAAAAGTAAATATAGGAGGGTCACCTTTGTGGGGATAATTTTTAACAAAGGAAAAACAGTATGACCCTGACCCCTGGTATGCCGACTGATAACGTTACTGTTGCGACGTCACCCTGTTCGCTGCAACGAATGTTTCAGGGTCTCTTTGCTGAATAGTTATTAGTTGCTGAATCCCGATAGCTATCGCGACAGCATGATGCTGACGCTTGTTAACGCTGACGCCTATTTTCTTACCGATAAAAACATATACAATACTACTATGTTTAGAATGTATGCAAACATCGAAACTCTACTTTCCGCTATTCACCATCATAATATTTTTGGCATGCAAAAACAGTAAGACAGAACCTATTGCCATAAAAACTGATTCCACAAAAGAAATAATCGAAACAAAGCAAATTACCACACCTATATATAAGGAGTGCAAAACCCAAACTGTTGAATTATACGGAACCAAAGTGGACCTCAAATTCCCCGACACCGTAAAAGGCTATATTATGATATTGCCAGGCTGGAATTTTCCGAGATACGATTGGTGCAACCAAAGCACCCTTTGCCTCAAAGCATTGAAACAAGGTTTTGCCCTCATCATGCCCGAGATGGGCGAAAGCATTTACGCCACGCAGTTCTACCCGCAAAGCTGGGACAAAATGCGAAAAACCCTCACCCGCCGTTGGGTAACTGATACTTTAATTAAATATTTACAAGACAGCTTTGGTATCATGAAACCTGAACAAAACAATTTCATCATGGGTTTATCAACGGGGGCACACGGCAGCGGTTTGGTGGTGGAGGATAACCCTACCTTATTTAAAGCCTGTGCTCTTTTATCGGGCGATTATGACCAAAGAACCTTACCAATGGACCTGGTATTTATTGCCACCTATGGCCGTTATGAGCAATTCCCTGCAAGGTGGCAAACCGATAATGTGGTTACGGGACTCAACAATTTAAACATTCCGATTTTTATTGGACATGGGTATCAGGACCCGCTCATCCCAATTTCTCAAAGCAAAATGCTTGAACAAAAGCTAAAAGTACTGCATCCCCAGCAGGTTATTGAAACCAGTTACCTAGTTGGCAAGCACGATTATAAGTTTTGGGAATTGGAAACACAACCGATACTTACATTCTTTAGCTCACAAATTTCAAAATAGCATTTTATCGCTTTTGGGTAATTATTTAACCCATTTATTAAATTTATGATACCCATCATCCACTTAGCATGATGAAAATCATACTCAAAAACTGACTTACTTTGTCTTACACCATGTAAGAAAAAATTCATTCAAGGGTGCTATTCATAAAAAAAACTCTCGTTTTGTATTATATTTTTTGTGAATGGCTATAAAAATCTTCCCAAATATTGTTGTAAGAAAATTTCAATCATTGTAATATTCAATACTTGGCCATACCGCAACTTTGTACCAGAAACCAAATCAAATAAGATCATGAAAAAAGCATTACACTTCTCAATCGCCCTCTTCCTACTTACTTTAATTGCTCCTTCTATTTGTTCAGCAGCGGCTCCCAGAAACCCACTGGGTTTTATGATGGCTTGCAATTTAGCTAAGGCTAAAAGCACTGCTAAACAAGAACGTAAACCATTATTGGTTTATGTGCACTCGAGCAAGTGCTATTCAAGCAGAACATTCACCCGCCAAATAGCAAGCAAACCTGAATTTGCTAATTGGGCTAATAAAAACTTTATATGCATGGAAGCCAATGTGCTTGCAGGTAAAGGAAAATCGGTAGCTAAAAAATATGGTGTGCTTAAATTGCCTTCCATCATTATGCTGAGCTTCGATACCGATTTGGAATATAATGTGGAAATGAAAATGGATTCAGTTTCTTTATATAACCAATTCCGTTCATTCCTTTCGGCCAATAGCTTGAAAAGCCAAATAGAACTGCTTCGTGAAACTAATGGTTTAACTTACCAAGCAGCATCAAAAGCTATCGCAGCTTCCTATGCCAAACACGATTACAAGAAAAACCCCGCAGGTTCGCCAGAAATGATGGCAATGGAAAGAACCCTTCGTATTAAAAAATTAAAAGACTTGCACTTGGCTTATATCGACGAGTACAAAAAACTAGTTGCTGTTTCTAATAGCAACGAACAAAAGAAAGCAGTAGCTCAAAACTAGGCTCTTATTCAAATTTCATACAATTAGTGATTAGAAAAAAGTCCTCTCAAAAGGGGGCTTTTTTCGTTTGTGGCATGGCCATATAGCCCGTAATTTTGCCACCTAAATTTATAAATACAAAATGGCAACTACTTCAGATTTATCAAGAGGGTGTTTTATTAAGTACAATGGTGAGCTTTGCCAGGTTACCGAATATCAACATCGCACACCTGGAAACCTTAGGGCATTTTATCAAGTAAATATGCGGGTGATTCGCACAGGCAAACAAATTGAAAACCGCTTTAGGGCGGGCGAAGAAATTGAATTTGTGCGTGTAGAAATGAAACAGCTACAATACTTATATAAAGATGGTGACAGCCTGGTATGTATGGATAGCGAAACTTTCGACCAATTATATATACCTCAAATATTATTTGGATCGGCCTTCCCATTTTTAAAAGAAGGTATAATGGTAGATGTAGCAATGGAAGGTGGTGAAAACCCAGTTTTTGCTTCTGCCCCTACAAAAATGGAATTAGAAGTAACCTATACTGAACCTGCGGTTCCGGGCAATACTGCCACCAATACTTTGAAACCTGCTACTTTAGAAACTGGTGCCAGTGTAATGGTTCCTTTGTTTGTAAATACTGGGGAAATGATTAGGGTTGATACAACGAATGGCACTTATGTGGAACGCGTAAAATAGAATATTATAAGTAATTTAATCATTTAACCACAACATTCGCCAGCTCGCATAGGATGCCCATTGTTGGTGTTATCCCCAACCATATATTTTATCATAATAACATGTTTGAAAGTTTAAGTACCAAACTCGATAGGGCCTTTAAAGTATTAAAAGGTCATGGTCGCATCACCGAAATCAATGTAGCCGAAACCATTAAGGAAATACGCAAAGCACTGCTCGATGCCGACGTCAATTATAAAATAGCCAAAGACTTTACCGATAAAGTTAAGGAAGAAGCACTTGGTCAGAATGTATTGACTAGTATCTCTCCTGGGCAATTACTTACCAAAATTGTAAACGACCAACTCACCCAATTATTGGGTGCCGAAACGGTTGATATTAACTTAGAAGGAAACCCAAGTGTGATATTGGTAGCAGGCTTACAAGGATCGGGTAAAACCACCTTTAGTGCAAAGCTTGCCAATATGCTCAAGAACAAACGCAATCGCACTGTAATGCTTGCTGCGTGCGATGTATACCGACCTGCGGCTATTGACCAGTTAAAGGTTTTGGGCGAGCAAATTCAAGTTCCCGTATATACTGATTATGATAGCAAGGACCCTGTAGCTATTGCTTTAGCAGCAGTTGCAAAAGCCAAAGAACAAGGTTTTAAAACTATTATAATAGATACTGCAGGCCGCTTGGCTATTGATGAGCAGATGATGGATGAAATATTCCGTGTAAAGCAAGCCATCAAACCCAGTGAGATACTTTTTGTAGTGGATAGTATGACGGGGCAAGATGCCGTGAATACCGCCAAGGCATTCAACGATAAGCTAAACTTTGATGGTGTAGTTCTTACCAAACTCGATGGTGATACACGAGGTGGTGCTGCATTGAGTATTAAATCTATCGTGAACAAGCCCATCAAATTTGTGGGTACGGGCGAAAAGATGGAAGCCCTTGATGTGTTTCACCCCGATAGGATGGCACAGCGTATATTGGGCATGGGCGATATTGTGAGTTTGGTAGAGAAAGCCCAATCTGTTTACGATGAGGAGGAAACTGCCCGCATGAACAAAAAGATTGCGGCCAACAAGTTCGACTTTGAAGACTTCCTTGCACAGATACAACAAATAAAAAAGATGGGAAACCTAAAGGACTTAATGGCCATGATACCAGGTGTGGGCAAAGCCATAAAAGACCTTGACATAAGCGATGATGCCTTTAAAGAAATAGAAGCCATTATACGCAGTATGACACCCAAAGAACGGTCGAACCCCGATATATTAAATGGCCAACGCCGCAGTAGAATTGCTAAGGGCAGCGGTACCCAAGTGCAAAAAGTAAACGACCTATTGAAGCAGTTTGAAGAAATGCGTAAAATGATGAAGACCATGAATAAAATGCAAGGTGCTGGCAGGGCGATGAAAATGCCTTTTGGGAAATAAAACCATTTACTATATACCTCGCCGTGGCGAGTATGATGTATGATGTATGATGTACCTCGCCGTGGCGGATTGCTGACGCATGCTAGTGTGACAACGTAAAAAATGCGAAAATCAATTTTGTTTTTCAAATAAAAAACAAGGAACCTTTTACATGCTGATTGCATCCCGTAACTAATACCGACGTGGACGGCTCGATTGGGTAACCATTTTTTTTACCCCTCACAACTATTCCTTATTTTTGCGTACTAAAAAAAAGTATATATATGCTAGAGATAAGCAGGTTTTTAGGAATAATACCGAAACTCAATCGACCTCTTCCATAATTCGATTCTAATAAATATAAAGGTTTGAAACACGAATTTTAAAACTTAGAATGCTGCCCTTTTTTTATTTACAGCAGCCCGCTGCGGCGGGGTGGCAAAATAACAGCTCCCAAAAAATATAATTTGATAAATACTTTCCTTAACTATGGAAAATGCATA
>JAWXAU010000061.1 GCA_034439655.1 Bacteroidota bacterium
TATTCATCTGCCTCGTCTGGATTTGTCCTGTCAAAATTTTGTTTCATTTCTTTTTCTGTTTAATGATGTTAATGTGTGTCGTTTAGCATTACGCCTAACTTACTTATAGGCTTGATAAAACTAGGCATATTCATCAATACTTGGGTAGATAAGCCTGACAATGTAAAGGTTTATTTATTTTTCAAAACTAAAGGTTTTCAATCATAAAGTATCTATAGGTCAAATAATAATTTATCACCTCAATCTAAAATACTTTTCGTCATTTGTAAAAAAATAATTAAAGACTGAACTTTTATAACCTCCCCTAGCAACAACGTTTCACCCTCCATTTTTCACATTTGAACCAATTCACTTTCAACCAAACACATTTAGTGTGTAAGTTCGCACTTCTAAATTATTTATACTTTGCCCCTCAAACGCACCAAGAGCAAGCTATACCAATGGGTATTCAACCGTCGCAATAAAATTTCTCTGCTCATTGCGGCTTTGTCGTCTATCGTCAGATATAGGTTTTTCCCACAACTCGACTGGACTTGGCACCTCGAAACCTTTGTAGTCGTTTTCTTCATGTCTGCCATTATGCTTAACAGTGCTGCTTGGGTCGAGCGTTTTTTGAATTGCCATTATCCGCACCAACGCAATGTACCTAAACGCATAACCCTTCAGGTATTGATGGGAATGTCCATTATGACCTTGGTGCAGTTTATATTTAATGCACTCTTTCTAAATCATATATTCGATGATGCTATTAGAACAGGGATGCACCCAGAACTACTCATCCATCTGGAATATCTATTTGTAACCGCCAATTTATTATTATCGTTTGTAGTAAACTTATTATATGTGAGCAATCATTTTATAAAAGAATGGAAAGAGACTCTGGTGCACAACGAAAGAATCAAAAAAGAATCAGCAATGCTTCAGTTTGAGAATTTAAAGAACCAATTGAACCCCCATTTTTTATTCAATAGCCTTACCTCCCTCAACAGTCTCATATACGATAACCAGCAATTGGCCTCTCAGTTTTTGCAACAACTCTCGAAAGTATATCGTTATTTATTACAGCACCAAGATGAAAATTTGGTAAAACTGGGTGAAGAAATTCAGTTTATAAATAGTTTTGTAATGTTGTTGCATACCCGCTTCGATGGTCAATTACAGATAGAAATAAATGTACCTGAAGAAGATAAATTCCTAACGATAGTGCCTGTTACCACACAAATTTTGATAGAGAATGCCATCAAACATAATATCATATCGAATACAAAACCTTTAAAAATAAAAATATATACAAAGAACAAATATTTGGTAGTCGAAAATAATTTGCAACGTAAATCCATTGTGGAAACATCCAACAAAGTGGGATTACAAAATATGAAAGAACTTTATAGAATTATTGCCGACCGCGAAGTAGAAATTGTAGAAAATGAAACTACTTTTGTGGTGATAGTACCATTGCAGTAAAAAGTAAACAGTGGTCAGCCCGCCGCGGCGGGCAGTGCCATACGGCAGCAAAAAACTGGCTACCAACAATAAAAATAGGCATGCACTATTGACCACCGACTACTGAATACTACCCGCCGCGGCGGGCTAACCACTAATTATGAAAATTATAAAATTTGAAGATATTATAGCTTGGCAAAAAGCACAAGACTTTGCGATAGAAATATATAGTTCATTTAGAGAATCTAAAGATTGGGATTATAGAAATCAAATTTGCAGAGCCACAGTTTCAATTTCAAAGAATATTGCCGAAGGTTTTGACAGAAGCTCTAATGCTGATTTTAAAAGATTTCTATATTATTCATTAGCTTCATGCAGTGAAGTAAAATCTATGTTAATTTTAGCAAACCGTCTTAAATATTTAAATGTGAAATCAAGTAATACTTTAATATTGCAATCAGAAGAAATTTCTAAAATAATAAATGGACTAATTAAATCTTTAAAGTAGTCAGTAAACAGTGCCATGCGGCAGATAAAAACCGATTACTAACTACTGACCACTGTTTACTGACCACTGACAACTAAATAACATGATAAAAACACTAATTATAGAAGACGAGCCTTTAGTGGCCAAAGACCTCAAAAATCAGTTGAAAACGCTGAACGAGGAGATTGAAATTATCACCACCTTAGGCAGTACTGCTGAGGCGATAGCTTGGTTTCAAAGTAACCCGCAGCCCGATTTGATTTTTATGGATATACAATTGAGTGATGGGGTGAGTTTTGATATTTTGAAAGAAGTAACTATTACTGCTCCCATAATATTTACTACCGCATACGATCAATATGCCATCCAAGCTTTTAAACATAATAGTATCGATTATTTGCTTAAGCCAATTGATGCTGAAGAATTGCAACATGCATTGGACCAGTTTAAATTATATACTAGTGAAAACAGTGATTTTTCGGTAAAATTGAAAGGTCTATTGTCAAATTTAAACCAAGGTGGTGGTAAGTATAAAGAACGTTTCATGGTGCAAACCCGAAACACATTAATGCCTGTGCCTATTGGCGATATCGCTTATTTTTCGAAAGAAGAATTAATATATATATATACCAAAGAAAATAACCGTTACTTATCAGAAAACCACTCGATGGAAGAGATCGAGGAAATGTGCGATCCTAAACAATTTTACCGTGCAAACAGACAAGCTATTATTAATGTAGCTATGATAGAGCGTGTAAAAAGCAGTTATAATGGTAAACTATTGGCGGTGCTCAAACCTCCGTTTGCCATGGAAATCGACATAAGTCGCGAAAAAGCTTCCGATTTCAAAGAATGGCTCGACTCCTAAAACAAATTATTATATTTGCCGTTAAAAATACTCTAAAGTCAATAAAGCAATGGCAACAAAAATATATACTAAAACCGGCGACAAAGGCAGCACAGGCCTAATTGGTGGTAAGCGAGTTTCCAAATCGCATGAACGAATAGAAGCTTATGGCACGGTGGACGAACTTAATTCTTATTTAGGATTGGTCCGCGATGTTGTAACAATCGAGAGCAAAAAAGAAGAATTAAAATATATACAAGATCGTTTGTTCACAGTAGGTTCTAATTTGGCCTGCGATGACGAAAATGCCAAAATGATTTTACCCGATATCAGCGAAAATGATATCATACTTTTAGAAAAATCCATTGACCAAATGGACACCGAACTCACCCCGCTAAAAAATTTTATTATACCTGGTGGACATATACAAATTTCCTATTGCCATATTGCTCGCTGTGTTTGTAGAAGAGCTGAGAGGCTCTGTGTAGCATTGATGGAGCATAGTTTTGTGCCTGCACTTATTATACAATATTTGAATAGATTGAGTGATTATCTTTTTACCTTATCAAGATATATAGGAAAACAATTAGGTGTAAAAGAAATTGTTTGGGAACCATCGAAGAAGTAAAGTAAATAGTAAATAGTAAACAGTAAACAGTAAACAGTGCCATACGGCAGATAAAAACCGATTACTAACTACTGTTTACTATCCACTGACCACTGCCCGCCGCGGCGGGCTGACCACTAACTACTAACTAATATGAGAAGAAAAACCAACACCGTCACAATAGGAAACACGCCCATGGGAAGTGAATACCCAGTTCGTATACAATCTATGACTACCACCGATACCATGGATACGGAGAAGACCGTGGAGCAAAGTATTCGTATGATAGAAAGTGGCTGTGAGTATATAAGAATCACAGCACCGAGTATGAATGAAGCTCAAAATTTACAAAATATAAAAGACGAATTACGCAAACGCGGCTATAATACTCCTTTAGTTGCTGATATACATTTCACGCCCAATGCCGCAGAAATAGCCGCTCGAATTGTAGAAAAAGTTCGTATCAATCCAGGCAATTTTGCAGATAAGAAAAAGTTTGAAACCATCGATTATAATGATGCCGAATACGAAGCAGAATTAGAACGCATCAAAGAAAGATTTACACCGCTTGTACATATATGCAAAGAGCAGGGCACGGCCATGCGTATTGGCACCAATCACGGTTCTTTGAGCGATCGTATTATGAGCCGCTATGGTGATACGCCACTTGGAATGGTAGAATCTGCATTGGAATTTTTACGAATTTGCAGAGCCGAAGATTATCATAATATAGTATTGAGCATGAAGTCAAGTAACCCGCAAGTGATGGTGCAGGCATATAGACTTTTGGTGCAACGTATGGATTTAGAAAACATGCACTACCCTTTGCATATAGGCGTTACCGAGGCTGGCGATGGCGATGATGGACGAATAAAATCAGCTATAGGAATTGGCACTTTATTGGAAGAAGGATTGGGCGATACTGTTCGTGTTTCGCTTACCGAAGACCCCGAATTTGAGGCACCTGTTGCCAAATTTTTGGTAGAAAGATATGATAACGATTCACCTGATGAACTTATAATAGAAGACTTTTCTGATTCGTTAAAAGTGAAAGAACATTATAGTCCGTTTAGCTATCAAAAACGCAAATCAGTTGAAGTTGAAAACATCGGTGGTACACAATTACCAAGGGTTGTGGTAGACTTATCATACTTGAAAAATATTACAGAATTCGACCTGCAATTAGTAGGACATCAGTATGATGCTGCTTTGGATAAATGGCATATGACTGAGCAAGGCTGCGATTATATATTTGCAGGTGACCATCCCGTCAATTTTATGTTGCCTAATGGATTAAAGGCTATATATAATTATAAAACATGGGAGAAATTATCGAACCGCGAACAGTCATTTCCTTTAATCGAAATTGGAAATACAAAGACCGATATCACCTGGCACTCAAAGCTCAATTTTGTATATATTAATGACCTCGCTCAAATATCGAAACTACAACATATACCTGCAAATGCCATATTAATTTTGGAATGCATACATCCTCGTCCCATGAGGGTATTACGCCAAATGCTCTGGGGTTTGATGTATTATAGTATTAAAAATCCTGCTATATTAAAAGCAAGTTATACCGAACCCAAAGAAAAAACTATATTATATAGCTCAACCGATATAGGTGGCTTGATGATAGATGGCATGGGCGATGGAATATGGCTTCAATGCTCAGCGGTGCCTTTGAATGAAGTAAATAGTATATCGTTTGGAATATTACAAGCAGCCCGTTTACGCATTTCAAAAACAGAATATATAAGTTGCCCCAGTTGTGGTCGCACCTTGTTCGATTTGCAAGAAACCACTGCAATGATTCGTAGCAAAACAGAGCATTTGAAAGGATTAAAAATTGCCATTATGGGTTGCATTGTTAATGGCCCAGGTGAAATGGCCGATGCTGATTATGGCTATGTAGGCAGCGGCCCGGGCAAAATCACTTTATATAAAAGCAGGGATATTATGAAACGAAATATCAGTAGTGAAAATGCGGTGGATGAGTTAATACAACTGATTACTGACAATGGTGATTGGTTGGAGGTTTCATAAATACACTATTATATAATCGCATCATAATTTATTCATATAGTATTCATTACTTTGAAACCTAATATATATACGCATGATCAAAAAATTTACAAATAGAATTATAGCAATATTGTTTTTTGTTTCAATTAGTTTCACCTTAATCTCTTGGGGCACTTTTGGACACGAGCACATCAATCGTGCAGCAGTGCTGGCCCTACCACAGCCATTACAAGCATTTTTTTATAATCATATCGATTATATTACACAAGAATCAACTGTGCCCGATTTGAGAAAATATACTTTAAGCGACAAAGCAGAAAATCCACGTCATTATATAGATTTAGAGAACTTTGGTTCTAGAGATAGTTTACCTAGAACATTAGATGAAGTAAAACTAAAATATGATACCAAATTTATTGCAGATAATGGAATTTTGCCTTGGTATATTCAAGAAATGATGGCTAAATTAACAACGGCATTTAAAGAAAAACGCAAAACTGAAATACTATTTTTAGCCGCCGACTTGGGCCATTATCTGGGCGATGCCCACATGCCGCTGCACACATCCGCAAATCACGATGGACAAATGACCAACCAAAAAGGAATTCATTCATTATGGGAATCACGCTTGCCCGAATTATTTGGGAGAGATTATAACTATTATACAGGCGATGCTAAATATGTAGAAGATGTAGAAAAAGAAACTTGGAATATCATATTCAATTCGCATCAATTGGTTGATACGCTTTTATTAATTGACAGACAACTTAAACTAGTATTCCCCGCTGATAAAATATATGAAAAAGATGCAAAAGGTAATGTAGTGAAAAGTAAATTTAAGCAATCAATTTTCAGTTTAGAATATGCCACGCAATTGCACAAAATGCTAAATGGAATGGTGGAGAAACAACTAGCTAAGTCTGTTGCTGTTACTGCAAACTTTTGGTATACTGCTTGGGTAAATGCTGGCAAACCTGACCTCAGTAAATTAGATGCAGCCGAACTCACCCAAAGAAATAAACCCTTATTGAAAAAAGATTTGAAGAACTGGAAAAAAGGAAAATTATTTGGTATTGAAGCTGACAAGGAATTTTAGAATCAGGAATTCTTGAACTAGTCAACTACCAACTATTCATTTCCCACTCAACACTTTTATCATATAATACAAAGCAGCCACCACTGAAAATATGGCCAAGACTACCGTGAATAAAGGGAATTTAATGTTTTCTAATTTTTCATCAATATAATGACCCAGGAAAGTGAGCCCTACTACTACTGCTACTAATTGTATGGCCAAACTTGAGTATTTGGCATAAGGATTTGATTTTTTTTCGTCGGGCAAAATAGTATCGTTACCCAAAAGGGATTCAAGAAATGAACGAAGTTAAGCGATTAAGCCTTTTGTTGCGGTGCATTGGATGCAGGTGCAGCATTTTTAATCCCACTGCTTTGCATTTGGCATTTGCCATTGAACTCACCGCCGGTCTCAACTATAATCTTTTTAGTGGTAATGTCGCCCGTAATTTTTCCATTGCTTTTAAGTATCAAAAGTTCATCAACAATGATATTGCCTTTCACTTGGCCTGAGATATCTGAATTTTGAGCTTTTACATCGCCTTCTATGATACCTGTTTGGCCAATTACCAACTTAGCTTTAGTATTTACTGTGCCACGAAGAATACCGTCAATCCTAACGTCTCCATTAGATATGATATCGCCAATTACCTCGGTACCGCTGTTTATAAGGTTCAACAAATTGGGGTTGAACTCGGGTGATTTTGTGTTTTTATTTCCTATGATTGACATAATTGTTAATTAATTGGTATTGCAATATTTGCTCAAAAAGTTGAAAAAACCAAATTATTTTTTTTCTATAATTGGTTGAAAAGCAAGTACTAAATGCTTCGCAGGTGCATTCATCATGGTTATTAGAGCTTTGGGCAACGCAGATTTTTTAAGAATATGGTGCATTTGACATAATTTCCCTGCTTCCAATTTCTTATCTTGAGAAATGATGTCATAGTGCATATTGATTTGTCTTTTGCCCCTATTAAAGAAAGCTTTCAAAAAGTTATGTGAAAAATTCACCCTATTCAGTGATATAATATAGTCATACTTGGTTAATTGTGCAGCGAAGTACGGCTGTAGCTCCGGCGAATTAATATTTAAACTCGTATACATCGGAGAGATGGAAGTGAGCCTATCCCAACGATTTTTATATTTGGGCATGGGTGAAAATTTTGATTTAGACAATATCGTTTCTCCCGTAGTTTGTTTCTGAAGTTCAGCAAATGAAATCACAGTGACCTTATGGCCTTTGGCTATCAACTCAGTTTGCAAAGTAGTATGAAAAATATCCATCATTTGTGCTTTGATAGCTGCCTCACTTGCATCCTTTTTTGTTATATAATTAACTCGTCTCACCCACTCCCATTCTGTATCTACTACCAATAGTATATTAGCGGCAAATGATGATGAAGTATATAACACCAAACAAAAAACAAATATATAATTTCTCAATTTCATAAGTGCAAAATTAGCTATTTTACTTGATTAACTTTCCAAAAGTTTGGAACTTTTGGAAAGTTAAAGTAATCCCTTCTTTTTCAGTTAAATTTGCACCTACCTTATATGCAATCATTTTATAACCATAACGATACTATTTGTGCAGTAGCTACACCTCCAGGAATGGGAGCCATAGCCGTGTTGCGACTTTCAGGTAACGATGCCCTAGGCATTATACAAAAGTTTATCAAAAACAAAATTATTACTGAACAGCCAGGATATTCTGCTCATTTTGCAAGCCTCACCAATCCTGATACTCATGAAATACTCGATGAAACTGTGATTACACTTTTTCGTGCACCAGCTAGTTATACGGGCGAAGATGTGGTCGAAATTTCTTGTCACGGTTCTCTCTATATTCAGCAATTATTATTACAACAATTTGTAAAGCACGGCTGCCGTTTGGCACAACCTGGTGAGTTTACCTTGCGGGCTTTTACAAACGGAAAACTCGATTTGAGCCGTGCCGAAGCTGTGGCAGATTTGATAGCAGGCGAAAATGAAAAAGCCCATAAAGCCGCACTCGGGCAAATGCGAGGCGGGGTGCAAAAAGAGATTGATATTTTACGTCAACAGTTAATTGATTTTGCTGCACTCATCGAGTTGGAGTTAGATTTTGCCGAAGAAGATGTGGAGTTTGCCAACCGCGAACAATTATATAAATTGATTGATGAAATTATAATCAAATCGGAAAAATTGATTGATACTTTTCATTATGGAAATGCAATTAAAAATGGCATAGCCACCGTAATAGCAGGCAAACCCAATGCGGGTAAATCTACTTTGCTCAATGTGTTATTAAACGAAGATCGTGCACTGGTAAGTGATATTGCAGGAACTACCCGTGATACCATTGAAGAAAATATTATAATAGAAGGAATTAATTTCCGTTTAATTGATACCGCAGGTATACGCAAACATGCCGAAGCTATTGAAGGCATGGGCATTGAACGTACTTTGGAAAAAATCAATGAAGCCTCAGTAGTATTATATGTTTTTGATATCAATGATACCACACCTGAATTATTACAACAAGAAACTGCCCATTTATTACTGGAAAATAAATATATAATTTGGCTTGCAAATAAATGTGATACTTGTAATGATATACAAAACAAATTAGCCGCATTTAAAGACTATAATAATATAATACCGATTAGC
This sequence comes from Bacteroidota bacterium, assembly GCA_034439655.1. Lineage (NCBI taxonomy): Bacteria > Pseudomonadati > Bacteroidota > Bacteroidota bacterium. Next base: position 9,139 of record JAWXAU010000061.1, read on the forward strand.
AGTAAAACGGGAGAAGGTATAGAGCAGCTCAAAAAAGCCTTGGCAGCAGCATTGCCCCACAAACCCAATGAAAATGACATCGTGCTCACCAATGCTCGCCATGTAACCAGCCTACAAGAAACTATACAATGTTTGCAAACAGTGAAAGCAGGTTTCCAAAATAATATAAGTGGCGAATTGGTAGCATTTGATATTAGGGAGGCAATACAACATTTGGGTAACATTACGGGTGCCATATCGACTGACGACCTGCTTGGGTCAATCTTTACGAGGTTTTGTATCGGAAAGTAATATATAATAATGCCAAATAGATTTTATAATATTTCTATACGTGGAAGAGTTGCATATTCTATCTGATCCGTAGTCGCCGCTCTGCCAACGGTGATTTGTAATAGAAAGTAGGGTTTGCAACCCGGTAAAAGTAGAACATCTTTGACACTGAACAACCGTCATTGTCAGAAAATATTTCTGATCCTCTTTTCTTATGGAACGGCGTACACTCCCGTTGTCGCCGTGCTGCAGGAACGGCGACATTATATAGAAAGCAGGGTTTAGAGCCCGGTACTCGTAGCATAACTTTTCAAATATTGTCGATTTTTTTCCTTTGCAACTATCGATACTCATTTCAGGCAAATATATATGAAGTACTGTTATATATTCATAAATCTTGAAAAAAATGTACGTGCCAGGTCACAGACCTTAATTATATACTATTTGTTTTCAAAGTCACCATTCGCAGAACGGCGAAAAGTTGGGCAACAACGAAGGCAAATAAGAAAAATACGTCAAAAGTAGTATTGTTTCTAGGTGATTCTATGCTTTACTTTGCAATAAAAAAATGACTTCAAAAACTATCCTATTAGCCTTACTGCTCATTCCAGTAATGCGTTTAAACGCACAGGTTTCACTTAACCGCTCTAATGTTCCTAAGCCAGGAACTATTTTTTATATGTATGATGCCAATACCCCTAGCCCTGCTTTTAATTTTAATAAAAGTGGAACTGGAAATACATGGGACTTTACAGGAGTGTATGCATTTCCTGGGGCAGATGATACAATTTTTTGGACATTCCCAAATCAGTCGCCTGGTGGGTCTGCTTTTCCTACCGCTGAAGTGGCTTCGCATGAAGGTACCGACAAGACTGTATCGTTCATAAATAGTGATCAAAACGGTGCATATTTATTAGGTATTGGCGGTGACGTGCTCGGAAACGGAAATACCATGGCTGTAAGTTTCGATGCACCAGCAAAAGCATTCGAGTTCCCATATAAACTCAATAGCCTTGTCAACAAGCCCGTCACGATGAACATTGTAGTTCCTGGCAGTGCTATTGGGCAGTCAAGTATAGATTCCGTTTGGTTCAAAAAGACCGAAGCAGGAAGCAAACAAGTGATTGCAGAAGGTACACTTAAAGTACCGGCCGGTTCTTTTTCTAGCTTACTAGAAATTGTAAGAAAGTATAGTATTGATTCAACTTTTATTAAAAGTGCTTCTACAGGTGGCAAATGGTCTTTGGCTCCAGGTTTCCCAAAAATAAATCAAGACTCAACTTACTATTGGTATTCCGATAAGTCTCTGCAGCATTATGCACATGTAATATATAAAGGAGGTCAGGTTACTGATGTTCATTATTTCAAATCTGTTAGTCTTCCAAGCGGTATTAACGAGATCAATAACGCAGCATCGGATTATACAATTTATCCAAACCCCACTTCAGGAATTTTAACAATATCGAATGACTATTATTCAATAGAAAAAAATGAATTATTTGTTTATAATACCATAGGGGAACAAATATATAAAGATATAATGAATACTGGAAATTCGAAGGTAATTGACCTTTCAGCATTCCCAAAAGGAATTTATTTTTTGCGGATGCATTCTGAAACAAGGAAAGTGGTGATTGAATAACAGCAAGCACCTGCTGCCCCAATACCCGTTGTCGCCGCTCTGCGAACGGTGACTTGCAATAGAAAACCGGGTTTACAACCTGGTAAAAGTTGAACATCTTTGACACTGAACAACTGTCATGGTCAGAAAGTATATTTAAAACTATTTTCTTATGGAACAGCGTACACTCATATGCGTGCATATATATACTTTATCGATGGTTAAATTTAAAAGTATTATAGATTAGCCAGGTCATAGACCTTTCTATCCATATAATGTCACCGCTCGCAGAACGGCGACAACATCAAGTACACTCATTCGTTGCATATATATGGGAAATATCAATGGTAGGCATATAGTTTTTCCAGGTCGCAGACCTTGCAGTTAAGAAACATTGGTTATATTAGGTCACCGTTCGCAGAACGGCGACAAATAGGCATCACATAAAACAAAAAAACCACCTACTATGAGGTGGTTTTTTTGCTAACCATGAAAATAAATATATTATACCAAATCAATCAAATCTGTCTCGTTTTATAATGATGCAAAGTAACATCAATATTATACTTCAGGAAAATGATTTGGGTCAGTGAAGGAATATGATACTCGTCATGTCGGACAGATTTGTCAAATCAGCAGATGCTTGTGCGTATGTTGATTTGTCAAATCGTTCAACCCTATTTATCATTATACTTCTTCCAATATTTCACGCCATAACTACAGTATATTTCTTCTCCAGCTTTTATATTATATAATGCCGCCAAGCATATTTTTCCTTGCGAATTTTGCGTAATGATTGCATTGTTTTTATAGGTATCGTTTTTGTTAGCTTGTGCGTCATTGGCATATTTGGCAAAGCCTTTCACATTCATCGCATCTAGTATAGAGCCATTGGGCATATTCATGAAATAAGAATCCAAATTATTTTCTGCTTTGTTTTTTGCTTCTACCAATGTGAGCAATTTTCCATTATATATAGCAATTATTTCATTGGTATAAAGTTTAATAGAAGTATATAGTCCCATTCCTGCTCCAATTATATTCGATGTTTTTATATATAAATAATCTGCTTCTTTTGCGTCTATTATTTCAAGATGTTCGATGGTGAATTTTTCCGTCATATTATAATATGCAAATATAGAGAATAGCTTATCACAAATTGAGACAAGTTTATAAAAGTGGATATCTATGTTAAAATTTTGTGGTCAACCAAATGATAGATTTTTTAAACTTTGTAACTTTATGCATTTACAAAATATATAAACAAAAATACATGAACTCAGAGGGCAAAAGGTAATGCTAGATTATGACCTCGCTGAGTTATATGAAGTGGCGACACGGGTATTAAAGCAAGCTGTGAGACGTAATAAAATAGTCCAAAAGGAAGAGACTAATCCCCCCGCATCCCGATAATTATCGGGATTAAGCGGGGCTTTCGGGATGTAGTTCGGCATTAATACCGAAACTCAATATATAATAGTCCAAAA
>JAWXAU010000062.1 GCA_034439655.1 Bacteroidota bacterium
AAGCGGGGCTTTCGGGATGTAGTTCGGCATTACCATTCTACAAACCTAAAATAGTCCAAAGACTATTTTAGGTTAAGAATTGGTATAACATTCTAAAAACTAAAGCCGCCACAGGCGGAGAACTATTTTAGTTTAAGAATTGGTATTTGCGAACGCACTAGCTTAGGCAAAGTTGTCAAATCTCGCAGCGTGGCAAATCCCCAAATCAGCCCGTGTAAAAAAATGATAATTTCCCTACTTATTATTGGGATTTACCCCCGAAATTTGCCGAAATAAGGAATGGATAGTTTTTTTATCAAACAAGGTTGGAAGTACGTGGCTGTAGCATTGGTGCTATATACCGTAATTTATGGTTTTTATGTGCCACTCTCGGAAGAAGCCCAAAACAGTGTGCTCGACGAAACCATGCGTAACCTCTTTTTCCATGTACCGATGTGGTTTGCCATGATGTTCTTGCAGGCCATCTCTGTTTGGCACAGCATCAAATATTTGCGTAATGAAGATATGGAGAACGACCGCATGGCCTTCGAAGCAATCAATGTGGCTTTGCTTTTGGGCGTATTAGGGATGTTCACAGGTATGCTGTGGGCCCAATATACTTGGGGCGATTTTTGGCCCGAACAGGATAGCAAGCTTAAAGGTGTGGCCGTGGGCATGTTATTATATGCAGCTTATATCATTCTTCGCAACGGCATCGAAGACCCTATGAAAAAAGCCCGTGTGTCGGCAGTATATAATATATTTGCTTTTCCTTTATTTTTGGTTTTAATTAAATTAATCCCCGACCAAATTGATTCGCTGCACCCTGGTAATAAAGGCAACCCAGCTTTTAGTCAGTACGGACAGACCAATACCATGCGTTTGGTTTTTTATCCTGCGGTGATAGGTTGGATGGGCATTGCTCTTTGGATGACACAGATGAAGTATCGAATTTCAAAAATAAAATCACAATTAAAATGAACAAAATATTCTTGATCATAATCATATATATAATTCAAACGACCCAAGTTATGGCACAAAATAATTTTATAGACGACACCTTTCGCAGCTCAGGCAAAATTAATGTAGTAGTAGCTGTATTGTCAATTATCTTCGCAGGAATTGCTTTCTTCCTATTCAGACAAGAAAGACGCATCAACAAACTAGAGAAAGAACTCGAAAACCAAAAGAAGAACCAAGCATGAAAACCAATCGTATTATATTATTAGTATTCATGGCAGTTGCTTTGGGCATTATATTTTTTCTGTTCAATAAAACTTCTGAATACGTGAGCTTCAAAGAAGCAGCAGCATCGGGCAATGAGGTGCATATTGTAGGTGTTTTAGACAAAAGCAAACCTATGGAATATGACCCTGCAAAACCCAACCATTTTTCGTTTTATTTAACCGACACTTTGCAAGAAACTAAGCAAGTAATATATGATAATCCCAAACCACCCGATTTTGACCGCAGTGACAAGATTGTGATAGCGGGCAAAATGGAAGGTGAGCATTTTCACGCAGATAAAATTTTGCTTAAATGCCCTTCAAAATATAATACAGGTAAACAAGAAATAACTGAATAAGCTAAACATCTCTTTACAGAGAATGTGCGGCATACAACATGGAAGAATCCTACTTTAAAAACGAACATCTACTCATCGGTAATCTGGGCCATTTGGCCGTGGCACTTACTTTTGGAGCATCGGTACTGGCATTGCTCAGTTTTATATTTGCATCGAAAGATGGGGACCAAAAAATTAAATGGTTTAAGATAGGACGTTGGGCCTTTTGGGTGCATGGCCTTGCAGTTTTCGCCATAGTTACTTGCCTTTTTCTCATCATCAAAAATCATTATTTCGAGTACCACTATGCATGGCGACATAGTAGTCTCGATCTTCCTTCCGAATATATGATATCCTGTTTTTGGGAAGGGCAGGAAGGAAGCTTTTTATTATGGCTTTTCTGGCAAATGATTTTGGGCGTTTTTGTACTTTTTAAAGTAAATAAATGGACAAGTCCGGTGATGGTTTTTATAGCATTATCGCAGGTGGTTTTATCATCTATGTTATTAGGTGTCGATTTTGATTGGTTCCATTTTGGAAGCAGTCCGTTCGAGCTTCTGCGTGACCATGATACACAATGGATAGACCCGAACTTGCCTGTGTACACAATGCGTGGGATGGAAACCAGCGACTATTTAAAGCTTATAAAAGATGGCAATGGATTGAATCCATTATTACAAAACTATTGGATGGTTATACATCCGCCCACGTTATTTTTAGGCTTTGCAAGTACTATAGTTCCCTTTGCATTTGCTATGGCAGCATTGTGGAAACGCAATTATAAAGAATGGATTGTACCTGCATTACCTTGGACATTATTTAGTGCTGCGATATTAGGAACAGGGGTTATCATGGGTGCGATGTGGGCTTATGAATCACTTAGCTTTGGTGGTTTTTGGGCATGGGATCCAGTTGAAAACGCATCATTGGTTCCTTGGCTTACCTTAGTGGCAGGACTGCATGTGATGCTTATTGCTAAAAGTACGGGGCATAGTTTGAAAGAAGCTTTTATATTAATTACGATTACTTTTTTATTGATATTATATTCTACTTTTTTAACTAGAAGTGGTATATTACAAAACACCTCAGTTCACGCATTTACCGATGATGGTTTGTCGAACCAATTATTTGTATTTATGATGCTTTTTGTATTATTGAATTTATATTTAATGGTGCGAAGATGGAAAGAAATCCCATCACTCAAAACCGAGCAACAATTATGGAGCAGAGAGTTTTGGATGTTCATAGGGTCCTTGGTATTGGTGCTTTCGGCCATGCAAATTATATTCACTACTTCCATTCCTGTTTGGAATAAAATACTTACCATGACGGGTCTCGATAAGGTGATGAATGCCAATGTAGCACCACCCAAAATAGATGTTTATAATAGAATACAATTACCTATTGCTGTTTTGATAGGTTTGCTAACAGCAGTTACACAGTTTTTAAAATATAAGAATACAAATTTAAAGAAAATCGCACGACTACTTTTGAGCTATTTTGTGATAAGTGTTATATTAACTATTGCAGGTATATATTTATTCAAAACATATAATCCTGAATATGTAACGATGCTGTTCGCTTCTATATTTACCGTAGTAGGAAATTCGGGATATATTATACAAGTGCTCAAAGGGAAATTTTCTGTATCGGGAGCTAGTGTGGGGCATATTGGTTTTGGATTGATGTTGATTGGTATCCTTGTTTCCACTACAGGCAAAAGGGTTTTAACATCGAATAATTTTACCATGCCCGACCAAAAGATGGATTCTACGCAGGCAGAAAACATGTTGCTTATAAAGGATAAACCTGTTCAGATTGCCGATTATACTGCTACCTATCGTGGTGATAGCAATGTGGGGGTGAATCATTATTTGGCAGTTGATTATGAAAGAATTGATACAGCCACACATAAAGTTGTAGAGCAATTCACACTACATCCGAATGCACAAGCAAATCCAAAAATGGGCTTGGTCTCTAATCCAGATACAAGGCATTATCTTACTGAAGATATATATACGCATATTACTTCATTTAGCGGATTGGACCCACAGGAAAACCAAGAGGAGTGGGTGAATGCTGACACCGTTATTTTAAGAAAAGGGCAACAGATTATGTTGGGCAATGATAATGAACTTACGCTGCAAAGTGTGAAACCTTTATCGAAAACAGGGCTCGATTTTGAATTGCATTTTATGCTTAAAAATTTGAAAGGTGAAGAACCAATTACACTGCATTGCAAAATTGAAAAAAACCACTTAGTACATAGCACCGCAATTGATAAAGGTTTATTAACCAAACTCGATTTGCTCGATATTAAACCAATTAAGAATGGGGATGAAATTGATTTAAATGTGACCTTGCTTACCTCTTTCAAAAACACCATGAACGATTATATAATATTAAAAGCAATACGATTCCCTTATGTAAATTTGTTATGGGCTGGAACTGTTATCATGGTTGTTGGTTTCTTCATCGCCTTCTTCAAACGTAAGCGAGATGCGAAGAGGGTAGGGTAGAGGGATAAGGAGCTGACGTCGTAAGACAAAGTGGGCGATGCCGTGTATAATGTATCATAATAATCAACTCTATGGCACTTACCACTTACTACTTCTCACTATAATAGCCTTATGGTACTTAGGGTCTGCTCATAAACTAAAAAAAACTGTTATACTTACTATAAATTAGTATTTTATGCAATTAGGTCGTTGATTTTGCTGCAAGGCTTTTTAGCGA
>JAWXAU010000063.1 GCA_034439655.1 Bacteroidota bacterium
CATCCCGATAATTATCGGGATTAAGCGGGGCTTTCGGGATGTAGTTCGGCATTACCATTCTACAAACTAAATCCGCCACAGGCGGAGAACTATTTTAGTTTAAGAATTGGTATTATTTGTTCCAATATTTAGCACTTGATTTTTTTTTGAACTACTTAGCAATGCGAAAATATCATAACTAGAAGGTTATAATTCAAATGGTTTAATTAATAGAAACCTCACTAAATCACAATCGTCACCACCAGTATAATCATAGAAATGCCTGTTACACTGGTTGTATAACAACAAGCACATTATATAATTATCGGCCAACGTTTCATTCGTAATTCATCAATTGTTACGCCTGCGGCGGACGTAATTTACCAAACGATCTTCTCCTTATTCAAAAACGCCCTAATCCCTCGTTTGCAATCATCGGTGCTGCGGGCTTTTGCATTCATTTGGGCGGCGTAGGTCACAGCATCGGAAACTGATAAATTATGTATCTGAGCCAGCATTTCTTTTACGGTTGCAGTAGATTGGGCAGCAGTTTCATTGCAAAGAGTTATGGCGAATTGTTTCACCGTATCAGCTATTTCTTCAGCAGGCATTATATAATTAATCAACCCAAAATCTTTTGCTTCATGTGCAGAAATTAATTTCCCGGACAGTAATAATTCTCTTGCTTTTCCTTCTCCAATTTTACGAATTAAGTATACCATTACTATAGCTGGAATGAAACCAATCTTTACCTCAGTGTATGCAAACTTTGCATGAGGAACAGTAAATGAAAAATCGCATATACTTGCTAGTCCGCAACCGCCTGCTATGGCATGGCCCTCCACTTGTGCTATAATAATCTTTGGACAATTATATATAAGTTGAAACAGCTCAGCAAGATTAGTGCTGTCGGCAAGGTTTTGTTCGTAGGTGTTTTGTTGTAATTGTTCCAAGTACGACAGATCGGCACCTGCACAAAAAACATCGCTGCTGCTTTTGAGTACGATTACTTTGCAGTTTGTATCGGCAATAGCATTTTGCAATACTGATTTAATTTCATTGACAAACTCGAAGTTGAGTGCATTTTTTTTATCGACTCTATCGAGTGTGAGGTAGCCTATACGGTGTTCTATGTGAAATTTGGTGAACATATTTTATGTATCTATTATAATTGTTATGATTCGCCCTTCGATAAACTCAGTATGATAGCGGTGGTCACACTGAGTTTATCAAAGGGTTATATTTTTGAAGTAATGCACTCAGGTGCTATTTTTTTGCAAAGACCTTGTAATACGTTACCAGGGCCGCACTCTACAAATTCTTTTGCTCCTGCATCCCACATGGCTTTTATGCTCTGCGTCCAACGCACAGGTGCTGTAAGTTGTGCAATCAGGTTTTGCTGTATTTGGCTAGGGTCGGTAACGGCTTGTGCATTCACATTTTGAAACACAGGACAAATAGGGGTATTAAATTTTGTTTTTTCAATAGCCGCTGCCAATGCCGTGCGGGCAGGCTCCATCAACGGTGAGTGGAAAGCACCACCTACTTGTAGTACCAAAGCCCGCTTAGCTCCTGCTTGTTTCATGAGTTCACAAGCTTGCTCTATACCTGCCACAGAGCCTGATATCACCAACTGCCCTGGACAATTATAATTGGCAGGAACTACGATTTCGCTTGTTACTTGTTTGCAAACTTCTTCTACTTGTTCATCTGCCAAACCTAGGATAGCAGCCATGGTAGAGGGTTGCAACTCACAAGCCATTTGCATAGCTGCTGCACGTTGTGATACAAGTAACAAAGCATTTTCAAACGCTAAACAACCATTGGCTACCAATGAGGATAACTCGCCGAGGCTATGTCCTGCAACCATATCGGGTGTAGGTTTGCTGTGGTGCGTGAGGAAGGATATCACCGAATGCAAAAACACAGCAGGTTGCGTAACCTTGGTTTGTCGGAGGGCTTCGTCGGTGCCAGTAAACATGGTATCGGTAATGGCAAACCCCAATACTTCATTGGCACGGTTAAACAATTCTTTTGCAGCGGGCGATTGTTCATATAAATCTTTGCCCATGCCTACAAACTGGGCTCCTTGCCCCGGGAATACAAATGCTTTCATTTTTTTCTTTAATATAATTTCACTGCGAAATAAAGGGTTTTTGTCGTCATTGCCATCCCGACTTATCGGAATTCAATGCGTGGCTTCGCCGCGGCGAACCGTGAATCGGAGACATGCATCGAGATTGTTTCACTACACCACGTTTCGCTTGCAATGACGTTTTCAATCACGAACCTTCACACAGTGATACATTTTACTATTAGCAAAAAATAAATAATCATTGCCACCCTCTTTTAGTTTCCAGCGTTTACGGAGTTCGGCCACATTCTCGTTAAAGTTATGCCGTGTTACATTTGCTTGTTGTAGTTTGTGTACTTTAATATATGCTGCGATGTCTTTATTTTTGTAAGGCACTTGCTCGGCCACTTTAAATACTCTACCCATAAAAGGTTGTATTAATTTGTTGGATAATAATAATGGAGTATTGCTCTCCATCAAGTCCAATTCTAACTTCTCAGCATAAGGCCGCCACAGTTTGCTTTTCACCAAGGCGTTTCCTGCCTCGTATAAATACATTTCAGTTTCGCTGGCAATAGTATTGGATGAGTGTGATTCGTTATCAGAATTGCACAATAACACATCATTGGCATTAATCTCAACAGCGTAAGTAATAGCTTTGGCTGTATGTTGTTTTTGCATAATACAAAAAAGTTCCTTCACTTCTCCGCCTTCTGAAATCACATATAAGTGCGACACATTGGGAAACAGTTTAAACAGTTCATCTAGGTCGAACAAGGGGCTTAGCTTGAGGGTGAAAGTATTTGTATGCTCAAATATTTGTGGAAGCATGGCACTAATATCTGGTTGCCAATCTCGCACATGTATTTTACGTTGCTTATTGCTGTCTCTCCTGTCGGGATCGGCGTAAATAATACTGAATGATTCTTTGCATTTTGCTATATAGTCCTCGGCTTTGGTATCTATCCTTTTAATACTATCTACTCCCAGTTTTGCAAAATTGTATCTCACTATTTCATTTAATTCTACATCGGGGTCTAAAGAAGTTATTTTTTCAAAATATTTTGAAAAAAAATAATCATCTACCCCCAATCCGCCTGTTAAGTCCAACAGGTTTTTGCCAGAAACGAGCGACGATTTGAAGATAGCAACTCTTTCACTGCTCGCTTGTTCGTAAGACTTTTGACTTAAGAGACATCTTTTTTCAAAAAATACTGGAATTTTTTTTATAGATTTTTGCAGCAGACCGATTTGTGTAATAGCCCTGCTAATGTCAAGCCCATCAATATTCTTAGCCTTTAAGGCGAGCTGTTTTGTATCCGCTTTTAAGTTGTTTTCTACAAACTGTTCAAAAACTTGGTTAACCATGTAAGACTATTTTATATTTACTTTTGCATGAAATTCAATCTACATGAATATTTGCATTATGAAACGTGCAGCAAATATCACTTGTTTGTTGTTAGTATCTTTACTTCTAGTAACTTTCATTAATGGTGGGTGTAAACCAAAAAAAGCCAGCAAATGCCCAAGCTACGAAAATAGTGGTAACACTAAGGTAAAGTACAATAAAGATGGAACAGTTAAAAATAAAAGAAGAAGAAATGAATCGCAAAAAACAGCTCCTAATTGGTGCATTACTTATCATCCTAGCCTTTGGCATTAATTCATGCCAAAAGAAGATCTGCCCTACTTTTAAGTTGCAGACCTTGACCGAGGTAATCAAGTAATGATTATCAATCCCGTTAGCTCCCTACAAAAATCGGGACGGGCCGAAATCCTTAAATCACTGAACACCTTGATTGGTCGTTCACAGGTTTGGTAAAAGCATTTATAATTTGTTGCCGCTATTGCTGCCAAATAAAATTCTTTCCAAAGAATTCTGCGTATCCTCAAAAATAATTAAATTTTATTACTTGGTTTATTTCCTTATTGAGGCTTTGAGCCACAGGGCAAGTAATAGCAGCACGCTCTAAAATTGTTTTTTGGTGTGCATCTAATCCATTGTCTTTTATATGCAAATCGACTTGCACTTCACTTATACGACGCGGATTTTCAGTCATCACTTTTGTGACATCGGCCCAAGTGCCATCTATATTTATTTGATGCGTTTTGGCAGTAATACCCATTAAGGTTATCATGCAAGTAGCCAATGAGGTTGCCACCGTATCGGTGGGCGAAAAAGCAAGACCTAAACCATGGTTGTCGGCGGGTGCGTCGGTAATAAATGTTTCGCCCGATTTGGTATGCGTGGCCAGTGTACGCAATTGGCCCTGGTATTTTACTGTTGAAGTAGACATAGTTTATTTTTTATTTTGCATGTTACCCTGAGCGTAGTCGAAGGGTTATTTTTTTTTTCAATTGTTAGTCAGATTTTATCGAAGATCGTCTTAGATAAACTCAGACTAATATTCATTATGACAACTCGTACTATTAATAATTATACTCCTTTCACAAGCTTTAAACTTAAATCCAAAGCTTTTACCGAATGCGTCAATGCCCCCATCGAAATGTAATCTACACCTGTTTCAGCATAGGGAATCAAATTGCTTAACGTAATCCCACCCGATGCTTCGGTTTCGTATTGCTTGTTTATCAGCTTTAAAGCTTCTGCTAATGTTGCTACATCGAAATTATCGAGCATAATACGGTGTATACCACCGGCAGCTATGGCTTGCTGAACCTCGGCAAGATTACGGGTTTCCACTTCTATTTGCAAAGCTAAGTGTTTCTCAATCAAATATTCTTTTGCTTTGGTTATGGCAGGTATTATTCCGCCCGCTGCATCTATATGATTGTCTTTAAGCATTATCATATCGTATAAGCCAAAACGATGATTGTGCCCACCTCCCATTGTTACTGCCCATTTCTCTAACAGTCTCATACCTGGCGTTGTTTTACGTGTATCCAATATTTTTGTATGCCCTCCTTCAATTAGCGACACTGCTTTATGCGTAGTAGTGGCAATACCACTCAACCTTTGCATGCAGTTTAGCAACAACCGCTCGGCTTGTAATATAGATGCAACCGAACCTTCTATTTCAAAGGCAATATCGCCTTGGGTTACCGATGCCCCATCATTTATATATATTGTTGTATGTAATGCGGGGTCTATTTCTTTCAAGATAACCTTTGCGAGTTCAACACCGGCCAACACACCTTCATCTTTTACTAACAATTTGGCCTTGCCTTGCCAATGACTGGGAATACACGAAAGTGTGGAATAATCGCCCGGGCCAATATCTTCGGCCAATGACTGGGTAATGAATAAATGAATGCGGGGGTCGGATTGGAAATTGATTTGCACGGTACAAAATTACACTCTTTTTAACTTTTGGAAAGTTTTAAAACTTGCATAAGCTTAAGGGGTTTTACCTTTATGCCGTTCGTTAGCCGATGTTCCCATAATTTTCATAAGCTCTTGTCAATATAGTTGAAGGTGCCAATCAATTTAGAATTTAACTTTTAGAATTTAAAAATTCCGACCTACTTTTGCACTTCAAAAAAAAATATTATTATGGGCAAAGGTGATAAAAGATCAAAGCGTGGTAAAATTTGGAAACACTCTCACGGTGTATGCCGCTTGAAAAAGAGCTACCAAATGACCACCGTCGAAAAAATCGAAAAAGCAAAAAGCAAATAACAATAGCCCCCCTCAAGGGGCTTTGTTGTTTTCGATGCCTTCACTCACATAAGCAGTTGGAAGCAAATTACTTCACCCCGACTCACTCCCGCAATATGAGTTGGATAATTCTATCATAGTTCCCCATCTTTTATTCACCTCAGGGTAAAATTTTAAACCTTGTTGATTATTTTAAGTCAATATGCCGTTCATTTGAACACTTATTCGACTCAAAACACGAAATACCAGTATGGACAGAAGAGATTTTTTCACCACCCTTGCCCCATTGCCAGCACCTGGCATACAAGAGGTAACCAATACCAAACAAACCGCACAACGCACAGGTTCAGGCCTCTCGCAGTACACAGGTGCATGGAGCTACGACCAAGCCATACATTTGCTTAGGCGTACCATGTTCGGTGCCAATATTAAGGACCTCAACTATTTTTTGACTAAATCCATGTCGGCC
>JAWXAU010000064.1 GCA_034439655.1 Bacteroidota bacterium
GCCAGCCGGAGCCTATATGATTAACATCATAGGCAACGACAAGGTGAGCACCATGCGTGTGGTTAAAGCCAATAACTAATACTCCGCAAGGCTGAAAGGCCCAAGCGTTTAAACATAAAAAGCCCCCTCATTAATTTGAGGGGGCTTTTTTATTGTATTATCAAATGAAAATGATTGGTATACCTTCATCAAAACCTGGCAGGGTTTAAAAAAAGAATCATATTGTTTGGTACAGGGAACGAGTTGATTTTCAATATTTTTATTTCCATTATGATATTGTAGGTTAGAATCATTTTATATTTGCAAGCAGCATTTTTCAAAGCGGACGTCTAATGAAAAGTAGTTAAAGAATGAATGAGAATGACCTGTTATTGGCCAGAAAATGCTTGGATGGAGACAGAGATGCTCAGCAGAAGTTGTTTAATTTATATAGTGGTTTATTGATGGGTATTTGTCGCAGGTATATTAACAACAATGCAGAGGCCGGCGATGCTTTTCAAGAAGGATTTATAAAAATTTTTAACAACTTGCACAATTACAAAGGTAACGCTACTCTTAAAACATGGTCACACAGCATAATGACAAATAATGCAATAGATTTTTTAAGAAAGCAAAGGACTAAAAATGTATTTATACAAATAACAACAGAATTTGAAGAAACATATTCAGACAAATATAATAATGAAGAACATGAGGAAATATCTTTTACTTCGGATGAAGCAATTGGTTTGCTTGATCAATTGCCCGATCAGTATCGCACCTGTTTGAATTTGTTTGCCGTTGATGGTTATACCCATGCGGAGATATCAGCATTGCTAGGTATCAGTGAGTCGTCGTCGAGAAGCAATGTAGCACGAGCTAGGCAACTGCTTAAAAAGAAAATGAAATAAGTATAGAAAGGGAATTCAAATGTCGAAATTTAAAATTGACGAGGCATTAAAAAAAGCACTTGGCGACTTGGAGTTGCCAATTGATAAATCATATTGGCAGGGCATTTCTGATTCCATTAATTCAAAACCACCCACCTCTAGAAGGCGTCCTTTTTTATGGGTGTTTATAGGTGTTAGCTTGGTGAGTATATCCTCCTACTATTTGATTGATGCAAATAAAACCGCTCAGTTAGGGTTGGTAAAAGCAGATCCACTACACACGCAATCAAAAAACTACAGTTCCACTGTAAAAGAAGCGACGCATGACACCTCTACTTTGAATAAAGCCAACAACAATTTTATGGCTAAAACTGGACAGCACAACATCCCGAAATTAACTATATATAAACACGATATCAGTAATTTGCGGCCTACTTCGCTTACCTTTGGTTCAGATGGATTGGGTATGGGTAAAGATAATTTTAAAAATACACCTGCTATATTGTCCCCACGTATTTCTATATTTGCAAGTATGTTAGTACAAGAGCCTGACGGAATTACTACTATAATCAGGTATCCAGAAGCAACCTATAAGCGTCCTATTGTTAGACCGCAAAAGCAAAATCACCAATTAAATACTGCGTCCGAGGTATTGGTGTCAGGAGGTTTTGGATTTGTTTCTGAAAAACCAACCGATATTACTACCAGTAGTATTACGCATAAGGATTATAAAAAGGTTTGGAGTAGCTCGACCAGTAAGGGCATTTCCTATAACCTTAAAATGGAGTATTATCAACCACTTAATATCATAAAAGGAATAGGGATTTCAGCAGGAGCAAACTATATACAAAGTATACAACAAATCGCGTTCAATTATATATATAGTGAGATACCGGTAAGAGACAGTGCAACAAAGCAAATTTTGGGCTATGTTAAATTGCCAAACAATAGTCAGCAAATTATTCCAAACTCAAATGTTACTAATACTGAATTGACATTGCTCGCAAGAGTTTATTATACCCCGATTCATTCACGCTTGATGGATTGTAAAGTTTTATTTGGTGCAAGTGTGGATGTATATAGTAAAAGCAAAGGTGTTTTCTACGATATTGACAAAGCTAACACAATTGAGGGTAGCCGTAAGCATAGCGGCATGCTTATTCCCGAATGGGGCATCGCGTTTCGATATTATTTAAGTGAACATTCCAGTTTGAACATTGGTTACAGTGGCAGGATTTCCAAATGGAACTTGAGCCAATATAGAGGCAATGTAATAAATCGGGGATTGCAGCAAAATTTACAGATTGGAATTGGGTTTAATTTTTAAAGAATATATATATGAAATTTAGATTTGTGAGGTTGACCAAAATTATATTGTTTTTTTTGATGACGGCCAATGTTGTTCAAACACAAGCTCAGAAATTAAACAGGATGGGTAATGGCCTGCCCTATTCAGGAGATGAGAGAAATGCCAACCAAGGATTTCATACCGAGATTAATCCGTTTAATAATAAAGTATATTATCCAGTTTTTTGGAAAACGGCAGATAGTAATACTTATAAATTATTTTTAGATATTTGGGATGGTGATAAGTGGTCTTTTTCTGATACCTTTACAATAATAGATACGGTTCATACGCAGCAAATCTATTATAACCAATTTAATCATTACCAATTTGGATTTAACAAAGACACAGTGATATTTGCTTATATAACTTATAAGGTTGACGCATCGAATAAAATAACTTCAAGTTTGGCAAACGTTATCAAGTATGATGGTATTTCATGGCTGCAGATAGGCATTCCATTTATGTTAAATATAATGCATACTAATTCACTTGATGGTGAAGTCTGCACTATAGTAAAATGGCAGGATACAATCAGAATAATTGGGGCAATTCCCTTAAGTTCTTTAGGGAAGGTTTTTAAATGGATGAGTAAGCTAGTAAATGGGAATTGGGAAGAAGACCATTCGTTAGATTTAGCCAGCAACCAAGGTTTCAGAGCTGACTTAAGTAATGTGCTCGTTAACAATGATTCTCTTTGGATTACTTTAAAATATCGAGATTCTGTTTGGTGTTTCGTAGGTAAGCAATATATTGGATATCGGATTAAGTTTTTTGGAGGGTTTTATAATGAGTATAAATTAGCGATTAAAAACAGCGAAATTTATTTGTTAGGATTTATGAGCAACTCGTTCGAATATAAATTATTTAAATTACAAAATAATTCATTCGAATCAATTAATACAGGAGTTAATATTCTGGGCTATGGGTGGGAATATAGCATTAATGTGGTCGATAATGTGATAGTGATATCGCCATTGAATGGAAGTGAGTATTACTATATAGAGAGTGCTGGAAAATATGTAGTATTTAACAGTAGTGTTAAAACTAGCATTTATTCTAAATTGTGGTGTTATTCTAATGGTAAGAATTTATATTTTTCGGGGAATATTACAAATATTAGTCCCAGTAATATTGCTAGTGCATCTCTTACCAAAGGTATTATAACGGGGAAAACCTATCATGATAAAAACTTGAATAGTATATTAGATAGTGGTGAAAATATTATACCCTATGCTATAGTTTATAGTTCCGATACTATTCATAAAAATATTGCGACCCTTAGTGATAACAAGGGTAAATATTCAGTTTTTGTAGATTTCAATACACCTATTAGCCTTAGTGCCAAAAAAGGCAAACACACCATTGAAACAGAAGTACAGTATGATACCGTAGATGTTCAGGGAACAAAATATCATAATATCCCAATGAAAACCCCTGTTATAAAAGACTTGGCAATAAAAGTATTGTCTAAAAATTTAACTTTTGCCAGAAAAGCAGATACCATACAATATACCATTTGCGTTCGTAACAATGGCATTATGGCAAACGATGTTTTCATTACTGCCAGTTTTGATAGTTTAATGGATACTATTTCACTTGGAAATTTTACATATAATAGTGGTATTTTATCTCTCAAAATAGATACTATTAATCCTAATGAGGTAAAGGAGTATACAATTAGTTTGTGGGCAAATACCAAATACCAATTGGGAGATTATAATTATGTAGCAGCATGTGTACAACAGTCGGATTATGATAGTGATTCGTCGGATAATTGTGATACGCTAAGACAGGAAATAATATCGGCCTACGACCCCAATGCAAAGCAATGTTATCCAAGTGGGCAGACAGATAGAAAGGTGAGGGAAATAGTATATCAAATAAATTTTGAAAATGAGGGGAGTGATTATGCCCGAAATGTTGTTATATCTGACACACTCAGCAGCCAATTGCCAGCTTATGAAATAACTTTGAATCATTCATCGCATCCATATAAATTAAGTATAGATGGAAATATATTGTATTTCACTTTTGAAAATATAAATTTACTACCTAATAAACAAGACCAAAAAGCAAGTAAGGGCTATATTAATTTTTCCGCAAAATTAAAACGCGATATGAATTCAGGAGAGACGATTGTAAACAAGGCCAATATATACTTCGACTTTGAAAAACCAGTACTCACCAATATCGCTTCCATAAAACGTGTAGATAAGATAGACACCACGAGTAATACAAACGGATTGGCAAAAACATTTTCTGCTCCAAGTGGGTTTACAGTGTATCCCAATCCTACCAGCGGTAGCATAGTTGTTAGTAATACCTCAGGATTAAATGAAAGTATTGGTATTTATACTCTTGATGGAAGATTAATATACACTGCTACTATTAATAGTTTTAGTGCAAAAAGTATAGATTTGGGTGAACACCCCTGTGGTATCTATTTACTTAAAAATAATTACGGCGAACATCTCAAATTATTTTACAACAAATAATCTTTTCGTAAGATACTCGAAAATAAATTGGGTATACTGAGCTTTATTAAAATAGCAGCTTTCAATATGATGAAACTTAAACCCAATACGTGCCCCTGTACAAGTAGTAATTTTATTGGATTAGGATAAATTGGAGTAGCAAGGGCACTGGGTGTTTACCTAAATTATACCACATAGACGCAAATGATTAATTATGCTGCGTGAGAATTAAAAATATTATACCGACACTCAATATATAATAGTCCAAAAGAAAGGGACTAATCCCCCCGCATTCCGATAATTATCGGGATTAAGCGGGGCTTTCGGGCTGTAGTTTGGCATTACCATTCTACAAACTAATTTCACAGGCAGAGAACTATTATAGTTTAAGAATTGGTATTAGTGTCTGAACGGAAACTCAGTGCTTGGATAGAAAGCTTCTCTTTTGACTCCGCCAGCGGGCGGAGGAAATTAAAAAACATGGGAGTTTATTCTCATAAATGACCTTTTTTTTTAATGAGCGTAACGAAAAAAAGAGCAGTTTTCGGACAAGCACTAATTAAGGTCTAGTTTGTTTAGACTGTCCATTTTGTCGGCTGGTTTGTTTATTGGTAATGTAAAATAAAAAGAAGATCCTTTTCCTTCTATGCTTTCCACCCAAATTTCACCGCCGTTTCTTTCCAAAAAGCCTTTTACTAATAATAAACCAATGCCGGCTCCCTTATTTTCAGCTCTTGCTTTCGAAAGTGACGACATTTGCGGGGCAAAAAGTTTGTCCATTATTTCTTTCGACATTCCAATACCACTATCCTTCACTTCTATAATAAGTTTATCTTCGTTTCTTTTTGCAGTTATGGAGATTTTTCCTCCTGGATTAGTATGCTTTAAAGCGTTTGAAACTATATTTTGTAAAATAGAAAGTAGCATTTTTGCATCCGCAAAAACACTTTGGTTTTCTTCAATTTCGTGATGAAGATTTATTCCATTTACATGGGCTGTTTCCTTCAGCTTATCAAAAACCTGATTTATATATGTTACAAGTTCAATTTTTGTGGGAGAAAATACTTCTGATGCATATTTGATTCTTGCCCATTCCACCAAATAGTCTAACATGTTCAATTCGTCAATGGATGAGTCATATAGAAGTTCCAGCATCTCCTTTAATGCTTCGGGCTTCATCTTTTCAAAATTATCTTTCAGATATTTGGCAGTTCCAATAATTGAAGACAAAGGACTTCGTAAATCGTGAGAAAGAATTGCAAGCACACTTTCTTTATGCGTATTCAATTCTTCGAGTTCATTCACATATCTTTTTATGGAATCTTCTGCTTTCTTTCTCTCCGTCAGGTCGAGTAGTATTTTTACATACCCTAACATTTCTCCATCTATACCTATAAGCGGAAACACCAAGCCATAAGCATAAAATGTGCTTTTGTCTTTACAAATATGCCAGCGGTTGTCTACAGCCCTGCCTTCTTTTAATGCTTTGTCAATTTCTTTTTGGGGAATTCCATTTTTTCTATCCTCTTCAGTAAAAATAATATCAAAACTTTTGCCTAAAACATCATCTGGTTCATATCCAAAAATGCTGACCGAACCGGAACTCCAGCTATTAATTTTTAATTCATTATCCAGCGTAAGGATTGAATAATCCTGCAAACTATCTATTATCTGGCTATAAAATTCCGAAGTGGGAATATATTGGCTTCTGAGTATTTTTAATTCCTTTTGTTTATTTGGCATTTTTTGAATTATTGTAACTACTCAGGTAGGTAAAACTCAATGGTGTCAATGGCTTTCAATTCAAGTGGAAACGCAATGATATTTACAGAAGTGAGCATTTATAGGTGTTATTCAGAATATAGAATTTATCAACATATTAACATAGTCAGACTTATCAAGGGTTTTGAATAC